>PBSW01000085.1 GCA_002726865.1 Candidatus Bathyarchaeota archaeon | reverse complement strand
CTCTACTCTCTCCACGGGCTTCAGACCGGCCCTATCGAGGAAGTCTTTTATAGCCCCTAGTTTTACTGCGTCTGAAGAGGATACCTCTATCAGTTCGTGGAGTTTAGCCAGTACACCAGGGACAGCATCACGCATCATATCCCTAGTCTTCTCGGCTATCTCTTCAGCGAATTGCTTCTTTAGGGCGTAACCTTTCTGTTTAGAGGCTTTGTCCGAATAGCCTGCCATTTCGGCGGCTTTCGCGGCGTTTCCCGTTAAACAAAAGGCTTCAATAAAGGCTTCCTGTTTTTCTGTTCTCATTCTTCTTTTTCCATGTGTTCAGATTCTGCTTCCATGTGTTCAGATTCTGCGCCCCTCCCGATCCAATCCGCATATTTTCCCAAGACCTCTCCCAAATCCTCTACTGGATCACCACTGAGATCGTCAGCTATATCCAGTAAACCGCCTATGTGGTGCAGGGGTTGGCCTCCGTGTGCGGATATATTCCCTATCTGATTGTTTAATATTCCAAGCAGAGAGGTATTTATGGTTTCACCAGTCCCAGTGGGCATATCAAAAGTTAAAGATATGGGGTGCTGGGTTTCGCCTCCCAGCCATCCCTTTTCAGTTTGATAGCCTCGCAACACATCAACCAAACCTGGGAGATGCTCTGGGGCCTCTTCAAGCCCCGCCTTTTCAAGATAATCCTTTCCCAGTACATTGGCAGCAGTCCTCAGAATCCCCCAAGTCACCGGATTTAAGGAGGAACTGCCATGTAACGCAAACTTAGCACTATCTTCGGCATCCATTATATTGTAGGGCGAGGGGGCCAGTTCACTCGCATAAGTCGCCAGGTTCATGCCAAAATTGGGGTCACCCCCAAACCTACCAAAGGCATCGGTTACACCCCCAATAATCTTACTCACAGACGGGTCTACAGCCATCCCCCCTACCTCAGGGTTTATAAAGGGGTCTAAGAACGCATTCAACTCCTTCTCAAAGGTGTAATAGTCATCAGCCACTACACCAACAAACCTCCCCTCTGGGGTACAACAGGGGGCCTGTCAGGACCAACTCCAGAACCCATGCCAGGACGGGCACCCATAGGAACTCCCCCCTGTAGAAGATGCTCCATGCGTCGGCTTATCCTCTCTCTTAGACCGTGGAGCTTTAAGAGTTCCTCCTGAACCCCCATTTCAACTTTCTCGGCCATTACGCCAATAACCCACTAGGCATGGCGTTAGGTGGCGCGAGAGGAACTTGAGGCATTCCCCCGCCAGGCTGAGGAAGACCGCCAGGAGGCCCCGTTCCCGCAAGCTGCGGATTGGCTTCGCCCATTGGAGGGGTTGCCCCCATGTTCGCAAGTATCTCGGGCGGGACGCCTAACGAGACTAACCTCTGGTCGATCTCAGCCCGAAGCTGGATTAACTGTGGTATCTCAGCCTCTGCATTCAAGGGAGCCCCTCCCCCCATTGGGCCAGTCGCTCCGTTTCCCATATCTACTTGTTCTTCAAAATAAGGCATCATTCTATCTCCATAATCATTTGCTAATGTTTAGTAGGTTTCCTCTCCGCTGTGCGGGGACAATATAACGTTTACGCAAATATTCAAAAGGGGGCCGCCCCTGTGCCCCTCCTGAGGCACCCCCTGAGGCGTCCTCTAAGCTCAATCCTGCCCCCTAGAGGCTACCCCTGAGGCTACCCCTAGCCCTACGCTTCCTCTGGTGTGACGGGGATTGTAGAGGCTTCCTCGGGGACTGGCTTTTGGTTTGAACTGTCGTGTGCGTGGAGGCCCTCTATATCCCCGAGGCAGTCTCCGAGGCAATCTTGAAGCAGTCTCTGGTCCTTTGTACTCCTCTATGGGTGGACAATAAGGAACTGGCTAACTCGCCTTCCTTTCTGCCTGATTGTGGGCGCGAAGTCGGAATTGGTAATACCGAGAAAAGCCTTTGAAATCACCTGGTTAGCATCGATTTGGATTTATTTTGGCCTTTAGGGGCTTGACAGTGCCCTCTGGTATATACTCCGTCCAGTTGTACCCTTTCAATCAACAGAGTATCTAACATGAAATTTATTACTAGATGGAACTCAGCACCAGAAGGCAGAGGCTATCTCAACGACCCCTCTTCCCCCCTTAATGGGCAAGTCATATCTATATATGATGTTGATGTCGGCTATTACTTTATAGACCACACAAGAGGTCTAGACGGCCTCGTACCTTATGACTGTGACTTTGACTTTGATGATGACGGTGAGCAGATCACGACCATCAAGCGCAACTCCTCAGTCCCTGAGGTCAAGCAGTGGGTCTTTAAGCGTTACATGGAAACACCCTTTGATGCCAATGAGAAGTGGCGACCCTATGAGGACTTCTTGTATTCCCAAGTACACCGCGAGAAGTGTGAGGAGTTCACCGCCAAGTTCTGCTCCGGAATCCCTTACCACTTTGACGACCTTGATTCGTTCCTTACTGAGAAACAAATAGAGTCCTTATATTGCGACCTCTGTGATGGGGAAAAAGATGAACTCACACAATGCGAGTGGATACCCCTTCAAAACAATCCATCCAAAGTTCCTTGGGTTTGCGATGAGTGCATAGACGAGATCAACGGGAACGAGGTCGGCACTAATGCGGGGCGGTTTACAAGTTAATAGGTTTAAGGGTCAGATTCTGGCCCTTATGCGTATCAACTAAACAGTCGGAGACACTATGAAAGTTATTAGCCTATACGACTACACCGGAGTAATGGGCCGACCGTGGGCCGAGGCCGGTGCTGACGTCTATTGTTACGATATCCAACACCCAAAGTGGAGTTGTAGAACCGAGGCAGTCGGCAAGGGGCGGATTCACTTTCTCCATGCTGATTTGCACTTTCAACATGATCTGGACGGCATCTACCACACCCATAAATGGTCGGTGGATTTCCTCACAGCCTTTCCGGTCTGCACTGACTTGGCAATCTGTGGGAACAAGTCAAAGGCTACCAAATTAGCTTTGAATCCTAACGTGGAGACTCAGGCGAGAGATCACGCCATCAACTGCGCCGAACTGGCCCTGAATCTGGATTGCCCTTATATGATTGAGAATCCAGTTAGCAGATTGGCGACCCTATGGCGTAAGCCGAACCACTACTTTCACCCGTATGAATTCGGCGGTTATCTGTCCGACTCTGAGGCAGTCCATCCAACTTGGCCCGATTACATTGCGCCTAAGGATGCCTATAGCAAAAAGACTTGTCTCTGGTGTTCGGATTCCTTTGTCATGCCCCAGAAAAAGCCAGTTGATTGTGAATCCTTCGGGGCTTCTGCGCAGTACCGCAAACTAGGCGGTAAATCCATCAAGACTAAAAATATCCGTTCTGCGACTCCGAGAGGCTTCGCAAAAGCGGTGTTTTTGGCTAACTCAAAAGGTCTGTAAAATGAAAATAGAACCATTAGAATTTAACGCTTTGCAAGTTGGCTTGGATAACCTTATTGAGGGAATCCAAGACGTAGAATATTTCGGAAGTGAGCCACTCCACAAAGACGAGGCCGACTATCTGAAGAGTGCCAAAGCGGTTAAGGCTAAACTGGGCCAACTCCAGAAGGCCATAGAATCAGAGGGGGGGTTTGACATAGATTCTATTGAAATGCTCATTAATGAGGAGCAAATCATAGGAGACACCTCAGAGTATCGTAAGGGCCACGCTGACGGAATCCAAGAGATAACGGATCACTTCAATAACTTTGGGCAATAGTGTTCATGGGATAGGGTCACCTAGTGGCCCTATAACGTAAACATTAACAGAGGGCTTTAAGATGAAAACACCACCACGGTATCAGTTCTGCGAAGTACCGAATAACCCAATCGGGCACTTCTTTGTTTTGCTCGTTAGGGCTTTCGTTAATAGGGATCGCTATAAAGTAAGGGTACGAGGTCAGCACCTTAGAAAGGGCGAGAACTGGAGACTGTATCAAGCCGGACAACCTATTAATAAATCAACTCACTTACGCATCTATTTAGATGATCAATATGGAGATAGTTAATCATGTATATCACTTCAAAATACATTAGCGCCACTACTCACCGTGGATCACGTTATATAGCCACAATAGACGAGGGCGCGGACTTTAAGCATAGGGCCTCAGTGGGATATAACCATGAACTAAGCCCTGAGGGAAACGCAGTTGAGGCTATCAAGGCCCTGATCAAGAAAATTAACCTTAATGAATACGGAATTTGGGATTCATTCATCGTAGCTTATGGCCCCCACGGTTACACGGCTATCCCCAGTGGGCGCGGTGTTGAACACAAAACCTATCAGCTATAAGTAACCCCTAGCCAGAGCTGAAAACTCCTAGAACGCCTCAATTTTGGGGCGTTTAGGGGATTTCCTGGTCAATCGGCCAGGCAGGATCCTGTGCATTCTCCCAAGAGGACAGAAGATAAGATGGTAAGAAGGTTCCGTTATCGAATGGTAAGAAGGTTCCGTTTTGAAATGGTAAGCCAGTTCCGTTATCGAATGGTAATACCGTTCCGTTCTTCTCCGTTTTGGTGCTTGGGCTTGCGACGGAATTTGGTTTTCACCTTCATCGGGCCTGACTTATTCTTACCCCAAGAGTCGCGCTGCGCCAAGTTGCGCTGGCGACGGTTGCGCCTAGCCAGCCGGTCTACTTCGGAGGACACAGGAATAGCCCCTTCTCTTCAATGCCCAGTTTCTGCAAGCAGACCTCAAGGACCCCCTCGGGGTTGCCTCTGTGTAGGTTCTTACGCTTGGAGAACTCTTGGAGAATCCACGCTTTACTCAAGGGTCCAGAGGCTTGGAGGAACTCCGTATAAAGCCACTCCTCTGCATCCCATAGACTAAACTTCTTTCCCATGACTCCCTCAATAAGAAGACGCACCAAGGTCATAGAGCCGTTAGTGACAGACTCTCTGATTGGCCCGGCGTTGGTACTCTCTTGGCGGTATCTGTCGGCCTGTTGTACGAGGGTAGGCCCAAGCCCCGACGATGTCACTTTGACGACAGTTTGTTCCCGGCTCAAAGGTTGCAATCGAGTCTATGCTATACTTCCGATAGAGGCACATAGGAGCCTCATTATTAGAATGTCGGAAACATTTATCCTTCATATAATAAGAGTTGGGGGGTAACCTAATATGAAATAATAAATCTCTTAATTATCAGCAACTTACCCCTAAACTCTTATTGTATAGAGGAAAAACATTATGAAATCTGAACGAATAACAACAGCGGGAAAGGTAATCAAGATGCCAGCAGCAAAGCGAAGACTTCACAAGCAAAAGATTCTGAACGACCTCAGTGCGAGTCGTGGCGAGAGAATTGAGAGGCTTCTGGAGGGTATACGAAACCTTCCCAAGGAGGCGGTCGCTCACCAAGTCAAGAGTCGGGACCAAACTGTCCCCAAGGACAGCCTAATGAACAGATGCCTCTCTAAAATAGAGTCCATCAGATACCTACTTCCTACGGACAAGTGGACTGGGAGTCCCGTCTTAAGGGAAGCCTGGGGCGTTTATATGGACTTGCAGAACTTTACGCCAGCCGTTGGGGAAAGCCAGCATTGGCGTCCCGGCACTAGGGAATTCTCCTTGGATGACTACGACGAGGAAGCCCTTGTGATTGACGATGGAGATGTGGTGGAAACCCCTAGCCCAGAAGTACGGAGCGGTGGACTTGGGTACAAACACGTCAACTGGGACTCATCCTACCTCATGGCGCAGCCAAAGGGAGGTCTAAACAACCCCTACTGGAGGCTAGACAACGCCAAAAAGGCGAGGAAGGCTGTAAAACACTACACAAGGGAAGAGATTGGCCAGTTATCTGGTCCAAGTGGGTAGCGTTGTGGACTTGGAAGCGGGGGTCGCCTATGGCTCCCGCACCGAGGCCATCGAGGCTCTGGGCAGAGATATCGTTGTGCCCATCCTGCACTCCCGAAAGAAACACAAACGACTGAGAGTCATCACAATGGCTGATAAGAAGCAAGCTATGTATGAGCAAGCCGAGGGAGCCTGTGACTTGGCCATCGTGGGTCTGCAATTAACTGTGAAGGACATTGAACTGGCAATGACTGGGGAAGGTTACACTTCTGCCGGACTCTCGGACGTGGCAAGCAGCCTTCGCGCCCTGATGGAGGACTTGGAAGACTTCATATCAGACATTGACGAGGGCAGTCGCTACCTGAGCAACCACGAATACCTGGAGACAATGCGACATGAATTCAGAATCGAAATCCAGCGGGATGTATCCGACATGGTGTCCCATCTGTGAACACCGGAGAGTTACCCACTTGGAGCCTTCCCCAATGTGCGCCCCCTGTTGGGTGGATAACTACTCAACTTTTACGATGGATGGGGTCACTAGACCATTCAAGGAAGTCCTCAAGGAAAAACTCATCGAGTTAGACCTCTGGTTTAAGGATGGGGAGACAAGGGGAGAGTGGCAGGAGAGAATTGAAGTGGAAGGCCGAAGTGCTCTTCGACGATACGCCGGAAGGGAAAAGAGCTAAATGGGAGTACATCAAGGCCCGGCCTGATCTCCACGCTGTTGTAATGGCCTGTTATAAACACTTTGGAAAACTAGAGGACGTTAAAGTTTATCGGAGACAAAAAAATGGCTAATTTTAACGAGATACTTAGGGATGGTGATGAGTTCCCTAAGGGCTGTCCAAGGTACATGGAAGACTACAAAAAAGCACTTCCTTTGTTCGAGAGCAGGAACAGCGATTGGTGGATTTATAGGTACATAGGCTTGGATGATGTCCTGTTTTATAAGCTAGGGAACAACAGAACTCAATCCTATCTATACTTTAACTCCATGGAAGCGGCGCTTGATGGAATGTCCCATGAACGGAGAAATCGATGAATGAATTATCGTTGTTCTCGGGAGCCGGAGGTGGCCTCCTAGCCACTAAACACTTCCTCAAATGGAGGACTATAGGTTATGTCGAACAAAACCCCTACTGCCAAAACATCATCGCACAAAGAGCGAAAGAAGGCTTTCTTGACGCCGCACCCCTGTGGGGAGACATCAATGAGTTCATTGAGTCCGGTGCGGTTGACCAGTACAAGGGGGTTACGGATGTGGTTACTGGGGGCTTCCCCTGTCAACCGTTTTCGGTGGCGGGAAGGCGCAAAGGAAAGGATGATGGGAGAAACTGCTGGCCCCAGTGCATCGAAGTTATTCGCAGAGTTAAGCCAAGATTCTTTTTTGGAGAAAACGTGCCAGGACTCCTTAATTCCGGGTACTTCCCAGAAATTCTCAGGTCGCTGGCCCAAGCAGGGTATGCTGCAAGATGGATTGTGCTGGGAGTTGACGATG
>PBSW01000084.1 GCA_002726865.1 Candidatus Bathyarchaeota archaeon | reverse complement strand
TTTCAAGGAAATCAAGCTTCCGAGAGTCATCCTTAACATCGAGATGCTCCCGAGAGGTATAGTAAATATGGAGGGGAAGATCCTCCCCGACAATTGCGTTAAACTCGGCTTTGACCTGTTGAACGGTCTCCTTTTCTAGCTCGGATGGCTAGAATATATTAATAAACAATCCGCCCTCGCCTAGATAACGAACTGGGTTCCTTTTTGCTCGTTCTGTCTTTGCTTTGCAAGCCCTTTTTGGGTGCCGATGCTCGTGATCTCGATATCATAAGTGACGAACTGCTCCACCATATCTGTGAGCTTTTTTGTCATCTCTTCAAGCTCATCCTTTTTGAAGCTGGACATTATCTCAGGGCTGCTTACCCATTGCATCCATCCTGCGAGGCTTTGGCCCAAGGCCCCAAAGGAGAATCGCATCACTCGTACTAGTTCAAGTCTATCCTGTTCGGGGTTCTCTTTAAGGCTTCGGAGCTGTTTGAGGGTGTCTTCGCTTCTCTGTATCCAGTTTTGATGCATTTTATTTCACTGCGGATACTTTGAGGTGGTCCTTGATAAACGTGTGTAGGATGGAACCCTTAAATCAGGGATATTCAGCTATATTTTTGAGCCGGGATCTCCTAGCCTGGTAGGGAGCTAACACCTATGGGTGGCTCATGCCTGGAAAGCTAGTGTCCGTATGGACGCAAGGGTTCAAATCCCTTTCCCGGCGCCACTCACTCACGTAGGGCGTGCAAAGAGATGTTTTTGGAGCTTTTTCTTATGGACCAGTAACTCTTTTACCCCGTTATCAAACTCTGTTAGCATCTCTTTATAACATAAAAGTATATGCTTCATCTGTTGAGAGTTATTCTTAACCTGTAAAATAATGTCTGGATCCTTAGGAGAGGCTATAGAGATTAACTGAGATCCAAACCTGCTGGACTCAATGCTAAGTATGTTATGTTTGATCCAGACGTATTTTGGATCCCTTCTTTTTTTCTTAATTTTATTATCGAGTATAAGGATCTCCCGTAAGATCGATTTTCTATTGGATAATCTTTTCATCTTTTAACCATCCTTTTTCGATACTGTTAGTCTGATACAGTTCGGTACGAGATCCCTAGGGAAGATCTGGATTGATCACAGCTAAGGTATTTTAATGTAGTATCTCCACCAGACATTCCTGTTGCGCCCCTATCTTTTGTGCCGCTTGACCCTATCTAATTTTTGTTCTGCCTTACGGGCAGCGAACTTCCGTGATCCTGAGATCTTTGTTCTGTGGAACCTATATCGCCGTTCGCCTTCCTCACCCTGATCTAAGTTTGAAATTTCATTATAGAACTGTGGGTAGGTAATCTCATCGGAATTTAGGTTAATGATGAGCTCGTTCAGGCGTTCCTTTACCTCGTCACTTTTGGACTGTTCAAATTTTTTCGAGTAAACACCGTATGCCGTACCGAACTTGAAGTTAGTGTTCTCAAAGATTTTCTTCTTAATTTCCTCTTCGGTCATCTCAACTGGTACCATAATATCACCTACCCCCTAATAACTGCATCAATTCTTCTTAGGAAGGTTGAATTATGGATGACACCGATTCCTGAATACGTTAATCTAGGTTAAATCCGTGCCTTGCAGACAATTCGATATCTATCCCTGAGTTCTTTTAAATCCTGCAATTAGGTCGCTTCCCCTAGAAAAATGATCTTAGGGCCTCTATAATATCCTAGTTGAACACAATTCAAGAGGGGGGTATATCCTTTTGAGGATTCTTTTCTCCAGCTAAAAGAATAGACTGTTCCTCTTCTGGTAGATGAACTCGTTTTGGCTAGAGCGCACGAGTAAAGGATTCACTATTTATTTTGGAAGTAAGTTGCCTTGAGTAAAAACAAGTTTACATGTGCGGTTTAGAATATTTTCTTATTCACCTCATCCGGCTTCTGAGATATTAGGGTGACCTCTTTGACGTGGACCCTGATGAGAGCCCTAAGAACCCAATTAGCTCTAGCGAGGTTCTCTTTGACCTTCGTGAACCTCTCCCCTTCTCTCTCAATTTTCCCTAGCCCCTTGAATCTATATCCTTTTACTTCGTTAAAGTCGGTGAAAGTGACGCAGACTCGTGGATTTGCCTCTATGTTAAGCACGGTTTCCCCGCCGAATACGTTCCAAAGTTCGAGGGTACCATCTCTTCTAAGGCGACCGTTCTTCACGGAGATGTGGGGTTGCCCGTCGCTTTCGATAGTGGCTACGATACCCCTTGAGACCTCCTTTACAAAGTTTCTTAGTTTGTCATTGGCGAACGTCATGATACAACAAGAAAATCTGCAGTACAGCGCTTTATTAATCCTCAGTATTAAAATCAAGCGCGTGCTGACCTCTCAGCAAATAGAATAGATCGTTAATACACACGCGTAAAAAGGAAATTATCTTTCTTAATTAGTGTCGTTATACTCTCGCTGAGGGATTTAGGTATACAATATAAAGAAGGTTAAATCGATCGCGCGTGGATCCCTTAAGGAAAAGTTTCTTGCGCCTCGCGTGAGTTAAATGGAAGGTATTTAGGTCTAAATATAGTTGGCTGATTGAATTGAATGTCGGATTAATCGGGTGTGGCGCTATTGGCATTACTCTTGCCCGTGCGATATCTGACGGGAAAGCGGGGGGTATAACTTTGATCGCGGTGAGCGATATTGATGAAAGCAAGCTGAATACTCTCAGCAAAAAGGTTCAAATGACTAACGTTCTTATGACCACTGAACCCAATAAGATCATAACAGATGAACGTATCGATTTAGTGATAGAGGCAGCCTCACGAGAGGCGGTTAAGTCCTTTGCCGAGAAAGCACTGACAGCGGGGAAGCACATGCTAATTATGAGCGTAGGTGCCCTCAGTGACAATGTTTTGCTGTCTCGCTTGGAAAACGTTGCTAGGGAGAAAACTGTGAAAATCTACCTGCCCTCCGGGGCTATTTGCGGTCTAGATGGCGTAAAGGCAGCTTCTGTAGAAGCAATACACTCTGCTGAGATTACGTCGATTAAACATCCGAAAAGCCTTTTAGGCGCCCCTTTTTTGGTTGAGAATAAGATCGATTTGAGTCAATTTAAGACCTCTAAGGTGATCTTTCAAGGTACTGCAAGGGAAGCTATCAGTGGGTTTCCAAAAAATGTTAATGTTGCAGTTGCCCTTAGTCTTGCGGGGTTAGGCGTGGATAGAACCATGGTGAAGATTATAGCTGATCCAGAAGCGATTAGAACCCAACATAATATACATGTGAAAGGGGATTTCGGAGAACTCAATACCTTGGTAAAGAATCATGTTCATCCAGGTAACCCAAAGACAAGTTACCTTGCAGCGCTGGCAGCTATACAGACCCTTAGAAAGATCACTGAACCTATCCAGTTAGGTACTTGATACATGCGCACATTTATACATGTAACAACTTGGTTCAGAAACCCTGAACCCAAGAGCTACTGAACCTCCCCCCTAGGCTGCCCCACTTCACCTTTATTTCTTTCTGAAATATCAGTTGGTCCTAGGTTCCCTATCTTTGGATAACTTGAAACCAAAGTCATAACCCTGATAAATCATCCAAACTGTTGAAACACACGTAGATACCCTAAACCATTACAAAGCTCCTGAGCTTTCTTATCTCTGGAGTTCACCGCGTCATTGATGACTGCCTAGGTCTTCTGAATAACTATGTGCTTGGTAAAATTAGGGTGAATAGTGTCGTTTTTGGGGGTTAAAATGGTCGAAGTCCTCCAATATAAACCCCCAACTTCCTCGATTTGGATCTAGTTAGGTTTAGTTTTCTCGGCTGGAACGTCTTTTCCCCATGAAAACGAGGGTAATTCTCTTGGTGGCCTTAGCTATGGACTGAGGAAAAGTTGTGAATGTTCTGAAGACGTTTATAATGACTGTTCGGCCCTGAGCCTCTCGCGCTTAGGCTAATGTAGTGATTTCCCGATTTTACTTGTTAGAGGCCTCAGATGCCCCTTACTGGCTGGAATGATAAGTAGCGCACTATATTGAGTAACGCCACATGCATATTGCTTCAGACATCCCGATTTGATACTTCAAAATAGCCATTCCAAAAAACCTTCGCTCCTCCTGTTAACTTGGGTCTATAACTGTTATCTGTGTAAAGTCATGAAATAGCCTTAGACAATGCCTAAAAAGGGGGTTGTCCACATTTTATTTTGGTGCAGAGGATGTTGGACATTCGACTCATTAGAGAAAGCCCCGAGACTGTTAGGGAGAACTTAGCCCGGAGGCATGACCATAAAAAGGAAGCACTACTAGACCAACTAATAACGGATGACGCCAAATGGCGGGAGCTAACTGGCGTGGTGAATAATCTCAGAAGCCGGAGGAATAAGATCAGCTCTGAGATCGGGGATAAGATTAGGGAAGGTGAGGACTCCTCATCGCTCCGGGAGGAAGCATCTAAGATTCCCAAGCGGATCATCTACGCTGAGACCGAGAGGGATCAATACGGAGAGAACATCAGGGCTTCCTTGATGCGGTTACCAAATATGCTCCACAAGTCTGTGCCATATGGGATTGACGATAGCGATAACGTCGAGCTCAGGAAGATGGGGACACGTCCAGAGTTCGATTTCGAGCCTAAGAGCCACGCTGAAATCGCGGCTGCTCTTGGCATCCTCGATTTGGAGCGGGCCGCAAAGGTTTCAGGCTCCGGATTTTACTACCTAAGGAACGAGCTAGCGCTCCTTGACTACGCTATTATGCAGTATGCTATCAGCCACTTACTTAACAAGGGCTTTTCCTTAATCGTTCCCCCCTACATGATCCGGAGGAAACCATACGAGGGAATCACCGATCTCGCTGATTTCGAGTCTGTAATGTATAAGATTGAGAAAGAGGATCTCTATCTTATCGCGACTAGTGAACATGCAATGGGCTCGATGCTCATGGATGAGGTAATGAACGCTAAGGACTTACCCCTAAAGTTCTGTGGGGTGAGTCCTTGTTTCAGGAAGGAGATTGGGACCCACGGCAGGTACACCAAGGGCCTTTTCAGGGTGCATCAGTTCAACAAGGTGGAGCAGTTCGTCTTCAGCCTCCCTGAGCAAAGCTGGGAGATCCACGAGGAGATCCAGCAGAACTGCGAGGAGCTATATCAGGGTCTGGGGCTCTATTACAGGATCGTCAATGTTTGCACTGGGGACCTTGGTTCCATCGCAGCAAAAAAATATGATACCGAGATTTGGATGGCAGACGGGCAGTTTCGGGAGTCAGGGAGTAACAGTAACTGCACAGACTATCAGGCTCGCCGCCTCAATATCCGGTACAGGAATAAGGAGGGGCAAGCCCCTGCTGGGTTTGTACATACTCTGAATAACACGGCCCTTGCAACGAGCAGAACCATGATTGCTGTGCTGGAGCAGTATCAGCAGGCAGACGGGTCGGTTGTGGTTCCGAAGGCGCTGAAGCCCTATATGAATGGTCTAGAGATTATAGAAGAGACCCTTAATCCTATCCATATTTAAGGACATTCCGCCAATAGAACGCAGACCTTTTTCAATTACAGCTTTGGAACAAAGCGGGCGACCGCTCAGTTTTACTTCAGATAGGCGCCTAGTATGACAACGTCTTCCTCAGGCCAGTCCTCAAATAGCCCAGATGTAGCCGTCTTCACATTTCCAATAGCTTCCATAACTTCCATTCCCTCAACGACCTCCCCAAAAACAGCGTACCCCTCATTAGTTGAAGTATAATCGAGGAACTCATTATCTACCAGATTGATGAAAAACTGGGACGTGGCACTGTTAGGGTCACTGGTCCTAGCCATCGCTATTGTTCCTCGCAGGTTCTTAAGCCCGTTATTCGACTCGAGCTCAATCGGATCCTCCGTGATCTTTGGTTTACCTGTGGCAATAAACCCGCCGCCCTGAATCATGAAGCCTGGTATCACCCTGTGGAACACTGTGTCTACATAAAAGTCGGACTTGACGTAATCCAGAAAGTTCGCCGTTGTTTCTGGGGCTGATACAGCGTTTAACTTTACCTCAATATTTCCCATCGTAGTTTCAATTACTACTATTGTTTCTTCAACCTCTTCTATTGTGCCCCTTTTGTTTCCCCTAAGTAACACTTCTAACACGTCTCCGATTGATATTAAAATTGTGAAAAGGAACATTACAATCATAAAAAGGGCGATAACTGTCTTTTTGTTAATCTTCATGAATGCCTTGAGTGGGGGTCAAAGAAGATAATTCTTTGGGTTTCTTTAAGGCAAACTTCCCCTTTTTTAAAGATCCATTTAGAAAAGCTACAATAAGCTGTCCATTTAGCTCAGCTGATATATCCTCCCCTTAGATTGGTCAAGTTTGTGAGCCCCCTACAAAAGGTTCCCCTCCCAGAAAAGAGGTTTCTCCCGATCTTGAGGTTCTTGTGAAGGGAAGATGGCGTTAAGATGGAATGTGTATACATGGTAGATCCACTATTTTACAACACCGAACCATCCAAGTGTGTTTAGATCCTCTTCAAGAATATGAGGACGGGCTTCATAAACCAGGATCTTTATGGTCAACACAGTTACACACGCGCTTTTTTTAATATGAAGGACAATTTACCTTTCCAGTCACAATTTGATCTCTTTTTCCCTCTCCAGTAAAGCATTCCACTCCAAAGCCAGATTCAACATAGACAAGATTATAGGCTATAAACACCCTCTTAAGGGGCCTCAGCACTTATAGCTGGCTGCTTCTTATAGAATTGGATTAGTGATGGTGGATCTGGGCATGAATGGAGATCCCATCTATTTAAGCCGAAAGAGGATCTCCATCCTTTTAAACTTGTTTTCATGAGGAGACCCGGCAGAGTTTGATAATCGACTTTCATGTCCACACTAAATATTCGTTTGATGCTTGCATTGATCCGCGCAAGTTAATCCACGTAGCCAAGATAAGGAGGCTAGATGGCATAGCTGTTACAGATCATGATACCACTAGAGGTTGGGGGAGCTTTTCCAATGTCGATAGTCTCAAGATCATCCAGGGAATCGAGAGGACCACCGATCGCGGGTCCATCATCGGGCTGTTCCTAAATGAAATGATAAAAAGCCAAGGCTTCTGGGAAACGATCGATGAGATCCAGAGTCAGGACGGAGTTGTAGTGCTCCCCCATCCTTGTGACAGTCTCCGCAGTGATACCCCCCAGATAGATCTTCTAGATAGGGAGAGCCTCAAGGCCAGAATAGACGCCGTTGAGGTGTTTAACTCTAGGTGCGTTTTATCTAGATTCAATAAGAAAGCGGAGAAAGTAGCGGAAGATCTTAATCTACATAGGATTGGAGGCAGCGACGCTCACACAATTCGTGAGGTGGGGAACGCACGAACACTTTTTGACTGCGGGTCACTTGAGGAGATTCATGTTAAGTTGAAAAAGCAGAATCCAATTAACACCATCGTTCAGGGGCGTCATTCTAGCAGGTTTGTCCATTTATCATCGTTTCTGAACAGGAGAAAGGGTAAAAGTACCGGTGACACTGCAGAAACACATTCACCAAGCCAATAATTCAAGCGGGTCGACGCTTTCACTCTCTCTGTGTTGAGGCAATGTCTAGCTAGAAACCCCCGTCTGTTTGAATCGTGCCTTATATTCTTTTAAACGATCAAGTTCTAATCTGGAGTCAATCATCAACTTCTTAGGCTGACTAGCAAAAGTTAAATTCATTAGCTATCTGAGTATCGATTTATATAAAAAAGTGGTATAAATCCTATTCCCTTCTCGCCGGGCCCATCAAAGAAATTCTTTACTTTAGAATCTTATTTTGAGGCTTTTTCTTCCTTAGTTTCTGTATCCACGTCAAAATTTTCTAGGGGCATAGGAGGGGGCGTCGTTGCCAGGGTGTACCCGATCCACGCTATAATGAGGAGGACCATCCCTACAGCGAGGAGTGCCGAAACCTTGATAGTTAGGTCACCCCACGGCGATATAAACAGCAACCAGCAATAGATCCCGATACCTAAGAGACTTCCCAGGAATATTATTCCACCGAGTGCTCGGTCATTAGCCATATTTATCCGAACTTTATCTAGGGGTTCAGGTTTAATAATTCTATGGTTGGACCTTTCCCCTTAAATTAATACACAGGACCATTCACCAATATTTCCTGTACAATTCTTTCATAATCTCTAGTATTGAAGCCTAAACCGTAAAGTAGACTTTTGCTACTGATCGTTTATCACTTGCTTTTCTCCGTAGGGCTAGAGTTGAGTTTTTGAAAGTGGGCTCTCTACAAGAATGACACGATAGATCCAATCTCCGTTTAAGGGCTACGCAAAAGTTCGAGCATATTTTATCAGGTAAGGTCTATGCTTCATTTGGAAGTATCCTAATGAAGAATATCCGCTTAGTGGCAACGGGAGACTCCTTGATTACTATGAGACAGAGCGTCCACTCTGAGCCCGAGTTTCTTGATATGGTCAGCCTCATCAGGTCCGCGGACATAGCGTTCACCAACCATGAGATGCTGCTTCACGATTATGGTGCTAACGAGGACGGGGTCTGGCCCTCAGCTGAGTCCGGGGGCACCTACACCCGAGCGCCTCCACACATCATCGATGAGCTCATGTGGATGGGCTTTAGCATTTTTTCTACTGCTAACAATCATAGTCTTGACTACCTCTACGGGGGGCTCCTTAGTACTCGGGACTATCTCAACCTCGCCGGGGTGCTCCATTCCGGCACCGGAAAGGACCTCGCCGAGGCTCGGGCGCCCGCATACGCGGAGTACCCCCAAGGCAGGGTTGCGCTTGTCTCGGCGTCATCGACATTTGCCTCTTTCGGTCGAGCAGGGGATGCCCGGAGGGATCTCTCTGGGAGGCCTGGGCTGAACCCCTTGAGGTTTAAAACTTGGTGGACTGTGAAAGAGGAAAGTCTTGAGGCCATCAAGGAGCTCGAGTTAGAGTTGGGGATATCCGGCCTTGTACAGCCAGATGGAGCTCATATCTTTTTGCGCCAGAAATTCGTTGTGGGAGACGATGTCGGGATGCATACAAAGCCTCATGCGGAGGATATGGCAGGGAACCTTGAGTCGATCGGGGACGCTGCTAGGATGGCAGACTGGGTGCTCTTTAGCCTCCACGCCCACGAGGGGCTCCCGCATGACCTTGAGCAGCCGGCGGAGTTCATCGAAACCTTCGCCCGAGAGGTCATCGACGCGGGTGCTCATGCTTTTATCGGCCATGGTCACCACGCTATGAGGGGTATTGAGGTCCGGGACGGCAAGCCCATCTTCTATGGCCTAGGGGACTTTATCTTCCAGAATGAGACCGTTTTCAAGATGCCTGCTGACTTTTATGAGAGATACAAGCTCGATCCCTACAAAGGGACACCCTCAAAGGCTTATGACGCTCGACAGAATGCGCCCCAGAGGCCTGGGTGGCCAGACTCCAAGTGGTTCACTAAGGACAGGAAGTATTGGATCAGTGTCATCCCCTTCATGGAATTCGAGGGGGATCGACTCAACAGCTTGACCCTATACCCTGTGGAGCTAGGGCAGGACAAGTCCAGAAGCCAGAGGGGGAGACCCATGTTCGTCGACAATGAGGAGGGTGTTGAGATAGTGGGGATTATAAAGAAACTTTCTGAGCCTTACGGGACAGATATCAACATAGAGAATGGCATCGGAATCGTGAAGGTTTAGACTTTCTATTTCTCCTTTGTTGCGCGGGCGGGAGAACTTAACGGACTATTCTTCAATTCGCACCCCGAAATGGAATATCCCAAGCCCTATGAAGTATATCGCTGAGGTTGTGATGAATATGGGGTAGAGTCCGTAGGTGTCAGCGATGACCGCGGCGAGTATCGCGGCTACGGGTCTCATTACATTCTCAGGTATGGATGAGAGGGCGAAGCCAACGCCCCTCTGCTTGGGAGGAGAGAGCTTTGATGTGAGGGTCATGCTGGCAGGCATGCCGAGGATGCCAAAGAATCTATGGATGATGTAGGCGAGCATAAAGGGCCAGTACCCCTTGAGGAAAAAGGCGAGGGCAAAGAATGCGTATGAGCCGAATAAGGTGAACCCAAACAGTTTTTTGTCCCCGTATCGATAGGCGAGCTCCCCCCCGAGGGGGCTTGCGACAAGGCCGACGAGGGAGCCGACTGCTAGCATCAATCCGATCTGGCTGATGTTCCATCCTTGGGATTCAGCAAGCCAGATAGTCATGAATCCGGCAGAGAGGCCTCCTCCGAAACGCCTTACTGTACCCGATATGAGGAGGAGGATCATGTTGGAGTTGAGGAGGGTGTCCACGGTCTCTTCATTTTCCCAGGATTTTCTGATTTCCTTCTCCACCATCTCTGTGGGGGGCTTCAGAAAATAGAGACCTACGAGTCCTAAGAGGATGGGGATGACCCAGAAGCTGTAGATCTGTCGCCAGGTAAATGCGAGAACCCCCATAAGTATGGTGATGGAGAGGGGGCCCAAGCTTACTCCCGTGGTACCCCCGGTGAACCAGATCCCAAGGACCCTAGAGCGGTCCTGGGGGCTCGCAATGTCAGAGACGTAGCTTTGGGCTGGGGGATGGTAGAGAGTGGAGTTGAGGGTTAGGAGGGTGGAGGCGACAATGAACATCAGGGGAGTCATTGAGACGCTCCCTAGGAAGGCACCCGCTGCAGCTATCACTATGCTCGCCCCAATGAGCTTCTTTGCCCCAAACCTATCGGAGATGATCCCGCTGGGGACGGAAAAGAGGAACTGAAGGAGGCTTGGAATAGCAACAATGAGGCCAATTTGCTGGTTTGTGAGGCTGAACTCCATCTTAAGGAGGGGGAAGAGGGTGTCGCGCATGTTTCCCGCGGCATGGACTAACGTGTGGGTAAGGATCATTATGACCAGGCTAGGGCTCATGAGCCTGGCAAGCCCTCTCTTTTGGTTCTCTTCTATATTGATCACCGAGCGAGACTCTCATGGGGATCATGTACCATTTTACGTTTCCCTATCCCTCGCCGCACGCCGACGTCGTTGAGAAACTGGATGAATACTCAGAGACCCTGATCTTCAAGCTGTTCTTGGAACATAACTGAAGCTAGCCTCCGAAAGCTTAAGGGGGAATTTGACGTCTTTAACATTAACCAAAGCTCTGAGGTTATCGACATATTCCTTGAGTTCCAAAGTTCACCATGGCCTCGGACTGTATAGTCCCCTTCCGTGAGTGGTCCCTTACCGCACACATGTTTGCCCTTCCTCCAAGGCTCTACTGTATGTTCCCCTGGGGCTTAGGTCACTTCATCAGGGAGAAAGATATGCTAGAGCTCCATGAGGCCGTGATGAATATGACAAGCCTCCCTACAAGGACCGTTGACTTCACAACTGAGGGATCATCTCCTGGGGGATGTGAGAGGCTCTCATGATCTTAAGACCCAAAGACTATTTTGGACGTCAATGACTTCGTTCCTGCCAGAGCGATGATGAGCTTCTCGGTGGACATTGACCCTTTAGGAGTAATTGGGGAGGTCCTCTAATAGGCCGGGGAACACACAGGGAGAATGACAGAAAAAGTTCTGAAAAGAGATTAGCTTAGTCATTTCGAACCCATTAAATCCCCTTATCTCTTTATTTTCTAGGTGAACTTATGTCAGAAAACGGTAAATTGAAAAAGTTCTGGCTCTGGGAGCTTACCCGCCCCGCGTTCGAGGACTGGATCGATAACGAGCCCGAGCCCGTAATTATCCTAGGGATGGGCTCCATCGAGCAGCATGGGCCTCATCTTCCTCTGGGTATGGACAGCCTCGGGGCTACCCGCTTTATCTATGAAATAGCTAAGCGTACCAACAGCCTCTGCTTTAACCCGTGCTGGCCTGGATACAGCCCCCACCACATGGGCTACAGGGGGACTGTGACTCTAAAGGAGGACACACTCCTTGCAGTGTTCATGGACACCATAGAGTGCCTCGCAGACCACGGGGTGAAACGTTTTGTGATGTCCAACCACCACGGTGGAAACAGTGACATCTTCTCCCTCACCTCTCGCCTCGCCAAGGAATACTTTAATGTCATGGTAGCCCAGCCCAATGGTCCCAGCAACACTAAACTCGCAAAAATTTACGCGGATAGACAGAAGAGATATTGGGACGTCCACTCTGGGCCCACGGAGACTTCTATGGCCCTCTCACTCTTTCCTGAGCTGGTGGAGATGTGGCGCCTCGATGACTGGACACCCACCCTTAAGATGCACCCGAAGCTCTACGAGTTCATGGACCCCGACAGGGAAGATTTTGAACTCGTGAGCCAGGTCCGGAACGCTACAATGCAACCGATGAACATCGATTTTACATCTACCGGGGTGTATGGGACCAATGACCCGCGAAATGCAGACCCGGAGGAATTCAACATACGTTTCGAGGAGCGCGTTAGCTTCTTCGTCGACTTCATCAAAATATGGAAAACAATACCCGTCCCAAACGCCTTCAAGAAATAACTTTATCTCCTTGACTTTCCCCTTTGAATTTTGAAAAACTAATATTTACTTTTCCGCAAAATAATACCTTGACTGTATTGGTTTAAGTTTTTTCTCAACGAGAGTCTATTGATCTTTAAAATAGTTGTGTTTGCAGCGCTCACTCCAGAAGGCCCAATATCTTGCGTCGCTTTTCTGCCTCAGTTTTTTATTTTACCTCTACAGATGTTTGATCCATGAAACCTCGGGTTGCGGTGGTCAAGGTCAAAGAGAGCGTGGAGGACGCTGTCAGGGAGGCAATCGGTCTTCTCGGAGGTATAGAAACCTTCTTTGGGCCTGGGGAGTCATTTCTCGTCAAGCCAAACCTCTTTATGGTCAAGAGCGCCGAAAAGGGGGCCACCACCGACCCCCGTGTTTTCATGACCATAGCGGAGTTAATCAAGGAAGCCGGCGCTAAACCGGTCGTAGGGGAGTGCCCCGCAATGTCTTCATATGCTAGGCCGGAAGTAGTTTTCGACGGCCTTGGGATTAGGAAGCTCTGCGATGAGTCTGGTGTTGAGATTAACTTGCTGGACCGTGAGGAGCCGGTCCGGATCCTCAATCCCGACGGGGAGATACTGAAGGAGGTCTGGTTTCCCAAATTTGCCTTAGAGTGCGATGGCATTGTAAGCGTCCCGAAGCTCAAGACGCATGTACTTACGTCCCTCACATGCGGTGTTAAGAACCTATTTGGTCTCCAGCAGGGGGGCACTAAAGCCCATCATCACGTCCAGACCGGCAACTCCTCCGAAAGATTCAGTCACCTTCTCGTAGACATCTACCAGGCCATCCGGGGGCAGGTCTGTCTCAACGTAGTGGATGCTGTAGTCGCGATGGAGGGAGAGGGCCCTGCTTCAGGGGATCCCGTGGAACTCGGAGTCATCATCGCCGGTAGGGATACAGTGGCGGTAGACCTCGTTGGGGCTGCGTTAATGGCCTGGAACCCCTTAGAGGTGGGGACTACCTACATCGCATCCGAGAGGGGTCTGGGGCCATCCTCCCTTGATGAGGTTGAGGTCGTCGGTACGCCCATTTTCGAGGTATTGAGGCCCTTTAGGAAGCCTCAGATCCACCAAGACGGGCAGATGTTCCTAGACATCAGGATGCCTATTGAGTGTGACCCCTATAAGTGTACGAGCTGCGGGACCTGCGCTAAGGTCTGCCCTGGAGACGCTATCACCATGGCTGGCATCCCCCAGTTCCATGACCAGAAATGCATCCAGTGCTTCTGCTGCATCGAGCTCTGCCCTAGCGGAGCACTTATGGTAGTAAGGACAGAAGCTAACAAGGAAGGGGTCGCGAGTAGCGCGCCTCAAGTGAGGTGAATAGAATATGTCTTATGGCTGCGTCTTTTGCGCAATCATCAAGAGAAAGATCCCTTCTCACAAGGTCTATGAAGACGAAAAGACCCTCGCGTTCCTTGATATTCACCCCTTGCGCCCTGGCCATACCCTAGTCATCCCGAAGGCCCACATATCCTTGGTTGAGGATCTCCCCGAGGAGGACGCTCGTTACCTCTTCAGAACACTTCACATGATTGTTAGGCAGATCCAGTTGGCTGTGGGAGCTCCTGCGAGCACCATTAGCATAAATAATGGAGAGGCGAGTGGTCAGGAGGTACCTCATGTTCACATCCACGTAATCCCCAGGGGGAAAGGTGACAAGGGCGGAATAATTCAGGACCATTCTCCGAGTCTCACGAGGCCGGACCAGGCTGAAATGGAGCGAATCGCAGAGAGGATTATGAGCTTCACTTCGGGCTGAATATAGAACAGAGCTATATTTACGAACTCTAGATTATAGGAGAGGGATCAAGCTCTCCTCAATCTCTTCTAATGCCTTTAGGGCGGGGGACACTTGGAAGATCACGTAATCGATGCCGAGGTCCGAGAGCTTTTGGATCCTATCTACGATGGTCTCCGGAGACCCCACGAAACCCCTATTGAGGATAGACTTTGCAAGGCTTGTTTTATTCCCTGTAAGCTTTACAACTCTGCTCCGGGCTTCCTCATCGGTTTTTCCGATGAATATGTGGCCTGGGATTGAGATCTGGATGGGTCTCCTCCCCTTTTCGTCGAGCCTCGCGTTCATATCCCTGGTTTTCTCCCCTGCCGCCTTCAAAGTTGATGCGTTTATGAGCCATCCATCTGCTAGGTCGGCGGTTAGCCTCCTAGAGTCTTCAGATTCCCCTCCCCACCAAATGGGGGGGTACGGTTTCTGTATGGGTTTGGGCTCTACAATTCCATCAGTTATTTCGAAAAATTGGCCCTTATAGTTCGTCTTGGGAGTTGTCCATAGAGATTTGATGATTTCGATCTGCTCTCTCGACCTAGCAATCCTTGTGTCGTGGTCATCCCAAGGAATCCCATAGGCTTGGAACTCCCTTTTATACCAGCCGGCTCCGAGTGAAAATCTGAATCTGCCCCCGGAAAGGTCGTCGATAGTAGCCCCCATCTTGGCAAGAACCGCGGGATACCTGAAGCCTTGACAGATAGTGGTGTGGAATAACTCAACTTTGCTCGTAAGCGCGGCCAACCCGGTTAATGTAGTCCAGGCTTCTAAAGCGTTCGCGGACTCTCCCTTCAGGGGGTTCAGGAGGTGATCCGGGACCCAGATGGATTTGATGCCAATGTTTTCGGCTTTGATGGCTGCTTTAGCTGCGTACTTAAACGTGGCTTCTTTCTCCCCCTCGTCGACGCCTCTCAGCCATCCCCCGTACATAGGGATGTATATCCCAAGGTGAATTTTCAAAGTGATAACCTATCCCTTTTTTTGTAATGGCTCTTCATATTCTTCTCTATAATCCTGATTCAATACTAGCCATGATATTCTCAAGACCTTAAGTCTGAAACACAGAGGATCTGGATAAAACCACGTGCAAAGAAGGTTTACTCACACAAATACGTTCGATAATGTCCATCCTTTTTCACTAGCGAAGCTTCTAAATCTAGCTTGCCTTCTAAAATAATAATGAATTATGTCCGACCTGTTCAAGCCATTTATTCTCGGGTCTATGGAGATCAGGAATCGCTTCATGAGGTCCGCCACTACCTCCTATTGGTCTGATGAAAGAGGGATCGTCCGCCCCGAGATCATCAGGCTCTATGGAAACCTATCGAAGGGAGGCGTCGGCCTCATCATAAAGGGACACACATATGTCATGAACTCAGGAAAGGCACACGTTGGGATGGCCGGGATCAGCAGCGAAGCCCACGTCAACAAGCTTGGAGAGCTCACTGACGTCGTCCACATGTACGGCAGCAAGATCATCACCCAGCTTAACCACGGCGGATACAAGAGCATCGTTGACAGAGCAGGGCCCTCCGAGTATCGGGAAAAGGGCTGGGAGGGAAGGGCCCTGACGGGTGATGAGATACACGGGATCGTGGACGCCTTCGGCGACGCGGCGGAGCGGACCATGGACGCTGGATTCGATGGGGTAATGATCCATGGGGCTCATGGATATTTAGTCTCTCAATTTCTATCAGGACTCACCAATGGTAGGACTGATGAGTACGGGGGGAGCCCCAGAAACCGGATGCGCTTCCTGATCGAGGTTTACGACGAGATAAGGGATAGGGTTGGCCCCTCCTTCCCTGTTCTCATCAAGATGAACTGTGACGACTTCAGCCCCGATGGCTTCACTGTCGAGGACAGTGTCAAGGTCGCTTTAGCTATGGCTAAACGCGGCATGGATCTTATTGAGATAAGCGGGGGAGGCATGGGGCAGGTCAGAGAGCTCCGCCGGACGAGAGGGAAATCTGATGATCCAAGGTTCTCCGAGGCAAACTTTGCCGGTCACGCTGAGAAGATCCATAAAGCAATAAGCCCCACGCCGATGGGCTTGGTGGGCGGGATCAGGACTAGAAGATGTATGGAGGCTCTCCTCGAGAGGGGCATTACAGAGATGATCTCTATGAGTAGACCCTTCATCAGGGAGCCCGAATTGGTCAGGAGCCTTGAGACAAGTCAACTGGAGGCGACCTGTATCAGCTGCAACGAATGCAGCAGACAGGGATCCTCTGGTAAGATGATGTTAATGTGCTATCAGAATTAATTAGAATGTGCGCGATTCGGTCGCCACGCGCTTGAGAAGCTGCTCCGTCTTACCTGATCATTTCCTTCTCATGGAAAAGGGGTGATCGGTGGTCATATCCCCTGGGATAAACAGTTATGAGGAAATATTTATTGCTATTTGACCCTTGTCCTGTGTGCCCTAATCGCGGTGAACTTGATGTATAAGCTCCCTGTAAGCTCCTCTGAGCTTCTCTATGTTTTGGATAGTTATCTCACTGAGTTCGCTGCCCGGGTTATGAAAGCGGGCCCAAATTTTGTCATCCTTGACAGAACAGCTTTCTACCCCAAGTCTGGTGGTCAACCTTCAGATACAGGTAAGATAACCTATCTGGGAGGGGAGGCTTTGGTCCGTAAGGTAATGAAACGGGGAAGGGATGTCTACCACTATTTGGACGGGGACATACCGGTCGGGACTGAGGTCCATGGCATTATAGACTGGGGACAAAGACACTGGAACATGAGGCGACATAGCGGAGAGCACCTCCTCACAGGTCTCTTCGAAAAGCGGGGAAGCGGCCTAAAGGTCTACTCCGACCTTGAGCGCCTCGACTTTAAGCCATCCGAGCTAGAAAAGGAGACCGTTCAACAGGTCAAAGCCGAGTTTAACGCAATTGTCGGGGAGGATCTTCCCATCCATATCTACTATACCTCTCGGGAGCATCTCGATGTTAAGGATGACTCTCGGAAGCTTGATTTCCTTGAAAAGATCCCTCTGAACGTCGACCTTCTCAGGATGGTGGATATACCCGGGCATGCCCGGACCTTTTGTTTTGGAACCCACGTTAAGAACACAGGGGAGATTGGGTGCCTATCTGATCTCAGGCTCTCCAACGCCAAGAAAGGGCGGAAGATTGTACACTTCTTTTTGTAAAAGGACTAAATACGCTCTATCACGGGTCACGGCAGGAGGTATATGGTCGTGAGTGAGGCAGTAAGCCTCCTCTTCTCGTCAACCCCCCTAGGAGCGTGAAAAATCACTTGTACCATCAACTCGGCTTCCCTCCGCATCCCCTCTTCTATACCTATCGTAGATGTCGATGAAGGTTAAATTTAGTATTTGGCCGAAGGCAGCTGCTAGGATACCCCCCACAATGGGGACTCTTTCCAGTACCAAGTAGCCTATGATGGTCACGAGCAGTATTACAATGATGTCCCTCAAGTCCTTGCCGAGGACTCTGAAGGTTTGGTTAAGCGCGTCGCCGATACCCGTCTCGTCAACGACGATTATCACCATCAAGAGTATCGCGATGGGTGTGAGGACTATGGTTAAATAGAATATTCCTGCGATAATAGATGCCACGAAGAATGTCCCAATTCTCCCCGTGGCGTAACTGAAACTGCTTCCCAGATCCAACGGCTCGTTCATATAAAGGTCGCGGGACATATCTATCGCCATAAAGTTTAATATTAAGAGCACGACAAGTCCGAAAATCGAGACTATTAACCCGCCGCTCTCCCAGAACTGCATCGTGCTTGAGATGAGTCCCCCTATAATGACCGGGAGGAAGACCATAGGGTTAGCCATAGCCATATTGAAACTCCAAAATAGATGGTCGCTAGCCCTCGCATTTTTTCCTCCTCTGGCTGAACCTCCTCCGGGCTCCATTATACGTTCCCCACAACTAGGGCAGAAGGCGAGGCCTTCATCCATCTTAACTCCACATTTTTGACAGAAAGACCCGCTATTCATCGCTAGATAAAGAAGAGGACACAGGGTTAAGCCTTCCTCCTCGGACCATGGTCTTGCACAGAGGCGTAGAGTCTTTTATTCTACTTGTTGCAGTCTTACACCCGTCTCTGGGACTTTCCAACGAAGAAGGGGCATTCTCAGCATTAGATCTATGAGGAATGGGATGAGGAAGATCAGATAGGAGTAGCTCCCTCGGTAGAGGAACCCGCTAATGAGGGGTGCCGGTATCCTGATAATGCTGCTGAAGGTGTTCGTGATTCCAAGCCATCTCCCTCTCTGGTTGGGAGGCACGAGCTCCAATGCGATGGTGTCGTAGGCTGTTGAGCTGAGCCCGATCCCCCTGAAGAACCAGGCAAGGACCAGCCATGAGGGGCTGGGAGCCAGGACCGTCATGATCATCCAGATGTACAGGGCGGGCCTGATGAGAAAAGTAGCGAACTTTCTCCCTCTTTTATCTGCAATCTCATTAATCGGGAGTGAGAAGATGATTGTGGCTAGGATGGATACCGTTGTCATGATTCCCAGGGTGAGCGCGTTAGCCCCTTTTATCTTGGCTGCATAGAGGAACGTGAATGGCTCCATCATCCCCCATACCATGGACCCAAGTCCACTCACAATCAGCCAGGTCTTAAGCCCTTTCCCCTCAGAAAGAATCTCTCTAAAGTCTTGGAAAACAGACCTTTTATCAGATCTAGGATGAGGAGGTACATCGTCAAGTCTCCTGTAGATATAGGCGTATAGAATCGCTAGTCCAACTGCCTTTAAGTAGAAGAGGGGGCGGATGCCCTCGACGTTTAGCCCACCGAAGTACCCCACGATGAGAGCGGCGGGGGTGGGGGCGATGATCCCTACCGTTTGGCCAAAGATCTGCCTAAGTCCAAAGCCGGTGGCCCGGTCCCCGTCCTTAAGGGCGTTTGACATAATTATAGTTTGGCTGCGGAACATCAGAGCCATCGTGAAAGGATCTAAGGCCATGGAAATGAGGATCCATGTCCAGTCTCTAGCTGATGCCATGAGGGCACTCATGATGATCTGGATTAGCATCCCAACCCCCATCACCTTCTTCAGGTTGTAGTTATCGGAGAGCCAACCTGAGGGGAGAGAGATGATCATGTTCACCGTGGCGCTGATGCTTCGGATCCCGCCCAGAGTGATGGCATTCGCGCCCAGACCAGTAGTGTAAATAGAGAAATAGTTCCTCGTGAGGTTCATTAGGAAGTTTGATCCTGCGCTTCTCACCAGGATCATCCGGTAGTTGTGGCTTTGCTTCTTGATGAAGCCTCGCACTTCATTTAATTTTACCAACCACACTCACCTTAAGTTGAAGACTCCTCAGAGATTCCTTATTTAAGACTCTCTCGTTGATTAAGGTTCTTTTATCTGGGCAGGGGTTACCCTCTTTCTATTTGAGAGCCAGTGGAACCTCGTGTTTTTTTTGATATAGCCTGATGGTATTCTGGACAAACTAACTTTGTGTAAGGTCTTAATAGCCTCTGAGATCGTGACCAAAAGGTGTGACACATGGATGAGTTCACGAGCCTAGTTGATGCCTATGAGACCATAGATCTTCTAAAAGACCTCGTAAGGATCAACTCGGTCAACCCTAGTCTTGTTCCAGGTGCTCCTGGAGAAGCGGAGATAGCTGGATACATAGGGAAATACCTGCAAGACCTCGGCATGGAGACACATATAACAGAGATAAAGCCGGGTAGAGTGAACGCCGTTGGCGTCCTCAAGGCTGAGGGCGAGGGCCCCGTTCTAATGCTCAATGGACACACAGACACCGTGGGAATAGAGTACATGGAGATCGATCCTCTAGACCCTGTAATCAAGGAGGGGAGGCTTTACGGAAGGGGGACTAACGACATGAAGGGAGGTCTCGCAGCGATTCTCACCGCTACAAAGGCTCTCGTGAATTCAGGTAAGGAGTTCCGAGGCGATCTGATCGTCGCGGCAGTCTGTGACGAAGAGTTCGCAAGCATCGGTACTGAGGCCCTCATGAAGGAAGTCGACATCGACGCTGTGATCGTCTGCGAGCCCACCGAGTTCCAGATCCTCGTTGCTCACAAGGGATTCGCGTGGATTGATATTGAGACTCGTGGGATCTCTGCCCACGGGAGCGCTTGGCAGATCGGTGTGGATGCCATTGCAAAGATGGGGAAGGTCCAAGTGGGCCTTGATAGCTTCCAAGAGGAATCGCTGATGAAACGCTCTCACAGACTGGTGGGGCCCCCCTCAGTCCACTCCTCTATCATCGTCGGGGGAAGAGAGTTAAGCACTTATCCCGATCGCTGCAATCTCAAAGTAGAGAGAAGACTCATCCCCGGGGAGACAAAGGAAGATGTCGAAACCGAGCTGGAAAGCCTTTTGACTTCTATCAGCGATATCGATCCAAAGTTTGACGGGAGTTATGAGATCACCTTTTTCAGGGGTCCCCTCGAGGTTTCCACTGACTCCGAGATATGTAGGGTACTCATCGAGTGTTCCCAGGAGGTAAGAGGGGAGACCCCTCACTTCGTTGGAGGTTCAGGTTGGATGGACACCCAGATCATTGCAAAAAAAGGAGCCTTCGCTGTGGCCTTCGGTCCAGTAGGCTCAGGGTCCCACGCGGCGGTGGAATATGTTGATATTGACTCTGTTGTCAATACTGCTAGGGTTCTGGAGCGGGTGGTTCACAGGTTCTGCGGCTGAAGCATTCTTTATAACCGGATTTTTTTCCTAGGGTGGGACTTAGCCTAGGGGGTATCCTTTTGAAAGCCGAAGCCGTAAACGGCCTGGTCAAGATACTTAAGGCGGAAGTATTAACGGAAGTATGCACTTTTCCTACCAACATTTTCACTAATGCATGCTGCGAGGAGGGGATCCCCAACTTCATGGTCCGAGATGAGTGCTATGCCGTGGCGGATGCCGATGCCTTTTTCCATGTATCCAACGGGAAGCGTTTCGGTGTCTGCTCTGTGATGGAAGGTCTCAACCTAGCTGGCACACAGATGGCGTACGGTGCCCTTGCCCAGGCGTACGAGGACTAGTCGGCCCTTCTCTGTCTCACCGATGGGGTACCCGACGATTCACTAGGGATGCCCAGATATAGTATTAATGACGCGTTCCAGAGCGTCACCAAATGGAGCGGATACATCAACGCAGCTAAAAGGGTCCCGGAGTTCATGAGACGAGCCTTTACAAGCCTCAAGAACTGGCTCCCCGGCCCAGTACTCCTTCAGCTTCCTCGGGCCTGGGGAAATATGACATAGAGGAATTCCCCTACTCCCGGTCAAGAGTTGGAAGACTATGACCCGATCCCAAAGACGTTGAATTTGCCATCAGGACATTTCACTCCTCAGAGAGACCCCTCATCATCGCAGGCCAGGGGACCTTCTACGCTGATGCATGTCAAGAACTCCTTAGCTTCGCAGAGCTGGCAAAAGCCCCTGTCCTCACTACCTTGAATGCAAAGAGCTGCTTCCCCGAGGACCATCCTCTATTCATTTGTGTCCGGGGGGATCCCGCCGAATATTTCATTAAAAGATCCAATCTTGTTCTCGCCATCGGTTGTGGTCTCTCGCCCTCGCTCTTCAGCCAGGGTATTTCAAGCGCGTCGGCGAAGAAGATCATCCATTACGTTGTTGAGGAGTCTAATATTAACCGAATATATCCAACAGAGCATGCCGTGGTTGGGGATACAAAGCTCGTACTTTGGCAGCTAATCGTGGAGCTTGATAGACGGGGGGCTCTCAAGAGGAAGGATATTACAAATGAGATCGAGGCAGTCAAGAGAACGAAGGCGGAGAAATATGACTCCTTAATGGAGTCTGGAGAGCCCCCCGTTAATCCTTACCGGGTTTATGCTGAGATCATGGCCTCTCTAGACCGGAAGAACCGCTTCGTTACACACGAGTCTGGAAATACCCGGGACCAACTCAGTACTGTCTATGAAGCCATTATCCCCTACGGATTCATGGGCTGGGGAAACGTTTCCACTCTTGGCTTTAGCCTTGGGGTCGCAATGGGGGCCAAGCTCGCGATGCCTGGACGCGAGATAGTTAGCGTAAATGGGGACGCCGGCTTTAGCTACCAGGTAGGCAACTATGAAGCGGTGGTCAGTAGCAGGTTGGGGATCACAACGGGTCATATTAACAACTCAGGATACAGCCCTGTCTTTTGGGGCAATGGTCACTCTCCCTACACCTCAGAGGTTACCCCTTTTGATATCGTTAACACCTCCAGAGTTGTAGAAGGTTTGGGGATCCACTCAGAGCGGATTGAAGACCCTGATGAGGTCGCCCCAGCGTTGGGGAGCGCTTTGAAGTAGAACGCTACAGGGAATCCGGCGTTTATTGAAGTTCTCTGTTCCATGTACCCGGTCTACGGTGGATGGTTAAGAGCGTGACTTTGTAGCCTCAGAAGCAAGTACCCCCCTTTTTCTCCTAGTCCCCCTTGAATGGGTATGTAAACCTAACGAGAAGCATTAAATAAACCCCGTTTCACTATTTGGTTCCATCTAAGGGGGATCGGGATGATAACAACCATTCTTGGAGCCGGAAAAATGGGTGAGTGTTTTTACCAGGCTCCTAACGGAACAGGGTCATACAATTAAACTGTACGATGTCAAACCGAGAAAAGCAAAAGCCTTGGCGGAGCGTTACCGCTTAGAGCATTCGACCTCACTTCCTGAGGCGGTATCCGGTGTGGACCTCGTTTTAATCTGTGCAACGACTGAAACAGTGCCCGGGCTTGTAACTGATGTAGAGCCCCCTAAAGGATCTGATACTATCATCAGCGAGATAGCCTCGTTTAAGATGAAAACGATACCAGCTTTAAAAAAATCCGGGGGAATCCGACCTCTCTCAGTTCACCCCATGTTCGGACCTGATATAGACACATTCAAAGGGGAGACTTTCGCGGTCGTCAGCGTCAACGATTCCCTGAAGGAAATGGAGATGGCCAGAATGCTTTTTCCAGGGGCGAAACTTATCCCGTTGACCCCAAAGGTCCATGATCGATGCATGGCCTCCATTCTGTCCCTCCCTTATTTCATGAACCTCGCTTTCGCCTGCGCGTTAACGGAAGGGGATCTCCAACTCATGAAGGAGCTAGCTGGCCCCACCTTCAAGATCCAGATGTCTGTAACCCAGTCCATCGTAGGGGAGTCGCCAGAACTCATCCACTCCCTAGTTAATGATAACGTGTTCTCGTGGGCGTTATTCCAGAAATTCATTAAGGAGACCCAACATCTCGCCACGCTTTTCGAATCCGGGCCCAAAAGCGTAGCCCCTCTCGTCGGAGATCTAAGGGACTTCTTTGGGGGAGACGTCAAACTAAAATCTGCTAGGGCCTTAAGGAACCTGATGTTAGAATCATTGAAAAAAAATTAGCGGTGTAATTCATCGTTCCCGAAGGGAATGTAGCTCACCTTAGAGAGGTTCTATGGGAATTATTTCCATGATCACGTTTCCTTGGGGGTCCGGGCAGTGGACCTCCCAGGTCGTTGACATCCAGTCCCCGGGTTCATCGATCTTCCTCTGTTTGGCCGGCAGGAGGGGGAGGATGGCGTTAAGGGCCCAATAGCAGAAGTGGCCATCTGGGATGCTTATCTGTCCTCCTCTGACGATGAAGTAGTCCCCCATCTCGATGGTGTCACAGTGTCCCTGGATATCCTTGACCACTATCTTTAGATCCTGCATCAGCACATCTCCGTCATTTATTCAGGCCTGGGTACATCATCTTAACCCTATTAACGCTCTGATCGATCCGTTCCTGGGACATCGAGAAGGGCTTTAGATTCCCGGCAAGGTAATCATCGTAGGCCTTCATATCAAAGTAGCCGTGGCCGCAGAGCAGGAACAAGAGCGTCTTCTCCTCTCCGGTCTCCTTGCAGCGGAGAGCCTCGTCTATGGTGGCCTTAATGGCATGGGCGGGTTCTGGTGCAGGGATTATCCCCTCCGTCTGGGTGAACAACTTGGCGGCCTCGAAGGTCTCTATTTGATTATAGGCCTTGGCTTTGATAACTCCCTCATTTGCCATAAGGCTGAGGCTTGGGGCCATGCCGTGGTACCTAAGCCCCCCGGCGTGGATGGGATCCGGAACGAAGTCATGGCCAAGAGTATGCATCAGTACTAACGGGATCATCTGCCCCGTGTCGCCGTGGTCGTACATGTACTTCCCAGCTGTTATACTTGGGCAAGCTGTGGATTCTACAGCGGTAAACTTAACATCCTTAGGTGCAATCCCTTTAACCTTATCCAAGTAGAAGGGCTCCATGATCCCAGCGAAGCTGCTTCCCCCCCCAACACAACCGATGATCTGATCTGGGTAGTCCTCAGCCATAGCCATTTGCTCCTGAGCCTCAAGGCCAATGACAGTCTGATGCATCAACACATGATTTAGTACACTGCCGAGGCTGTATTTTGCTCCCTCGTCTTTAACGCAGGCCTCAACGGCCTCGCTAATAGCCATTCCCAGGCTCCCTGTGCTATCTGGGTTCTCCGCCAGGAATTTCTTTCCAATATCTGTGCGATTGCTGGGACTAGGGTGAACGTTTGCTCCGAAAAGTTCCATCATGTTTCGTCTGTAAGGTTTTTGATCATAGCTGATACGGACCATATAGACCTCGACATCAATATTGAAGCATGATCCGGCAAAAGCAAGGGAGGACCCCCATTGACCTGCTCCCGTCTCGGTGGTTAGCCTCTCGACTCCCTCTTTCATGTTGTAAAAGGCCTGGGCGATTGCCGTGTTGGGCTTATGGCTCCCTGTTGGGCTGACCCCCTCGTATTTGTAGTAGATCTTGGCGGGGGTCTTTAGCGCTTTTTCGAGGCCCCTAGCCCTGTACATGGGCGTTGGCCTATAGAGACGATAGATATCCCGTACCTCTTCAGGTATCTGCACATATCTATCCTGGCTGACCTCTTGTCTGATTAGCTCATTCGGGAATAGCGCCTGTAGCATCTTTGGATCTACTGGCTCTTTGGTCGCTGGATTCAGAATGGGCTTCAACGGAGCAGGAAGATCAGGTAGAACACAGTACCATTTTTTTGGTATTCGATCCTCTGTCAGGAGGATCTTCTTACTAGATCCGATTGACACATCGCTTTCTCCTTTTTATTAAATATGGTTTTCTTCACGTTATTACTTTAAATAATTACCGTCTTTGGGTTTGAAATCATATACTCTATCCTTTTCTAGGGTAACCGTTAATGCATCCTTTCTTTATTCGTATGGAAAGCTCCGCCACTTCTTCGAGGGTAGCTTCAGGCATCCTGATTCTTTTCTCGTATATCTTAGCGAAGACGCTTCCAGCGATGACACCGTCAGCACCCGCAGCCATGAGAGCCTTTGCTTGATCGCCCCTCGATATGCCAAAACCGGCCATAAGCGGGATTTCAGTGTACCTTCGCACTCTCTTGATGAGCTTCAGGGTTGATCTGCTGACGGAATCCCTGGCTCCCGTGACCCCCTCGACGTTCATGACGTAGAGGAATCCGGAGGCTTTTTCCGAAATACGCCTAAGTCTGGACTCAGTCGTGGTAGGAGCCACTTGAAGAATCACATGTATCCCCTTCTTTCCTCCCTCTTCCAACATCTCCTCTGCTTCTTCAAAGGGGAGATTGGGGACGATGACTCCTTGGGCCCCTGCTGACCCTATTTCCTCAAAGAATTTACCGACGCCCATATTGTAGGGAATGTTATAATAGGTCGTAACTATGATTGGTTGCTTTATTCCTGCTTCCCTCAGCTGTTGTATTCCCAGTATGCACTTTGAGGGAGTGGTTCCCATAGCAAGGGATCTCTCGCAAGCAGCTTGGAATGTAGGCCCATCGGCCGTGGGATCTGAAAAAGGTATACCCAACTCGATGAGGTCAGCTCCATTGTCAGCGAGAGTCTTTATCAACTGCTGAGAGAAAAGAGGAGTCGGGTCTCCATAATAGACGTGCGGCATGAACGCACCTTCGCTACGATCTCTGAGTCTTGACAGCGTTCCCTCAAGTTCCATAAATATGCCTCATAATTGTGTCAATATCCTTGTCGCCCCGTCCCGAGTAATTCAAGATTATAGCAGCATCATTCTCGAACTCCTCTTTATGCTTCATCATATAAGCCACGGCGTGGGCAGTCTCGAGGGCGGGGATCATCCCCTCCATCTTAGCCATCGTCACGACGGCATCAAAAACGTCGACATCAAAGGAATAGCCTGCCTTAACCCGGCCTATCTCACAGAGATGGGATATTTCAGGGCCCCTAGCAGGATAGTTCAGACCGGCCGATCTGGTCTTTGATGGCATCACCTGTCCCTGCTCGTCTTGGAGGACCTGCATAAGGGCGCCGTGGATGATTCCCGGCCTCCCTAACTGGAAGGCTGCTGCGCTGTTTTCCGCCCCAAGCCCTTCTCCGCCCCCTTCAATGAAGTAGAGTCTGACCCCCTTGTCCCCAGTGAAAGCCTTGAACATTCCCAAGGCGTTACTCCCTCCGCTCCCTGCTGCGATGACCGCATCGGGAAGCTCCTTTTCCTTTTCAAGAAACTGCTGCTTGGATTCCTTCCCGATGACGGATTGGAAATCCGCCACAATCAAGGGAAAGGGGTGAGGCCCTACAGTGGACCCCATCAGGTAGAGGGTGTCCCCGGAACATGACGCCCACTCTCTCAAAGTATCCGAGACTGCGTCCTTCAATACACCGTTACCTATATCTACGGGGACAATCTCTGCCCCGAGGAGCTTCATTATCCTCACGTTACTGGCTTGTCGCCTGATGTCCTTCACACCCATGAAGACCTGAACCTCCAAGCCACATACCTTCGCGGCCATAATGGTGGCGATCCCGTGTTGCCCTGCGGCTGTCTCGGTGATTACCCTTCTCTTCCCCATCTTCTTGGCAAGCAGAGCTTGGCCAAGGGTATTGTTGAGTTTGTGGGAGCCGCCACTGACAAGATCTTCCCTCTTCAGGTAGACCCTGCAGCCGACTTCTTCGCTCAACCTCTCGGCGTGATAGAGGGGGGTCGGCCTCCCCCCGTAGTCTTTCAGGAGCTTTTGATACTCTTCTTGGAATTCGGTGTTCGGGATTATCCGTTCGTAAGCTTCCTCCAGCTCTATTAAGGCGGGCATAAGGATTTCGCTTACATATTGTCCCCCATATCTCCCGTATCTTCCCTTCCTCATAGTTCGATCTCCTTGACTTTTCCAATAAACGACGCGATCTTTTCATGGTCTTTGATTCCGGGGCTCGATTCAACCCCTGTACTGACATCTACCGCATAGGGTCTTACTGTCTGGATAGCTTCCCAAATGTTTATTGGGGTTAGCCCTCCAGCCAGTATGAGCCTCTCTGGGCCTATGTTTTCTCTAATCTTTTTGCCAATCCACCAGTCATTAGTGATTCCGGTTCCTCCGTGTTTTCCGGGGATGAATGTATCCAGCAGAACCGCATCAAATCCCCATGCTTCTTCCGCAGCTTTCAACACCCTTCCCGGCTCTGATCTAATACCTTTTATCAGAGTGGCTCCTGGGATCGCCTGCCTAATCTCCGCAACCTTAGGAACGCCTTTCCCGTGTATTTGGAGAATATCCGGCCTGACTCTATCATATGTCTCTGTGAGGTCGCTAAGAGTGTTAGGAACCATCACTAGGACGCTAGAGGTGAACACAGGGACCTGCCTTACGAGACTCGCCGCCTTTTCGGGAGAGAGATTTCGCTTGGACGTGGGGACACCAACGACGAATCCTATAGCGTCTGCTCCAGCACCTATAGCTGCAACTAGGTCCTCGTCCCGGGTGATTCCACAGATCTTAATTCTGATCTTCAAGCTTTGACGAACCTCTTTACAGTTTCCCTTATATCCCTAGTCTGCATCAATGCCGAGCCAATGAGGAAAGCCCGGGCGCCGGTTTCCTTCAGGCGAAGAAGGTCTTGCGGAGTCTTGACGCCACTTTCGCTTACTATTATTTTATCTTCTGGATGGATGCTCTCAAGGATCCTCTCAGTCACTCCAAGGTCTACCTCTAGAGTCTTTAGGTTTCTATTGTTTATCCCGATCATATCCGCGTCGCTTTGCAGAGCTCTCCTAAACTCCTTTTCCGTGTGGGTTTCTAAGAGTACTTCTAGACCCTTTTCGTGGGCCAAGGAAATCATCTCATCGAGCCCATATGCGCTATGCCCTCTTTCGAAGAGGGCTTTTATGAGTAGAATCACATCTGCTTGTGTACTGGAAGCGGCCTCAATCTGCTCTGTATCAATGATAATGTCCTTCATCAGAATGGGTACCTGAACCGCCCCTCTGACTTTACGTATCGAATTTAATTCCCCATTAAAATGGATCGGCTCTGTGAGCACGGAGATCCCGGTAGCCCCTCCGTTAACCATCTCCAGCGCCATTTCTGCGGGATTGATATCGGTCCTTATTAAGCCTAGAGAGGGGGAGGTCTTTTTAATCTCTGAGATGACGGCATTCGTCTGGCATTTCTCAATGGTATCCTTCAGGCTTAGTCCGGAGTGGCGAGTCTTGTGGTCAACCTGGTAGTAACCTTTTGATACCGTTTTTTTTGCATCAGCTGCAAGGATATCTAAAAAATCACCCATACCTGTCCTCGAGCTCCTCAAGCCTAGATATATCTCCGCCAGATGTCTTCACAAGAGTCTTGAGCTTATTGTAAGCCCCTCCACTCCCGATCGCCTCCCGGGCCACTTCCATCCCGCTCATAAAGTCATCCGCCTTCCCGCCGATGACTATCCCCGCCGCGCCGTTCACCAATACGATCTCTGTCTTAGGATCTTTAGACCCCTCGAGATCATTGAGTATCCTGTATGTGAGCTCGGCGTTCTCATCTGGACCTGCTCCCCTAATCTCTTCCGAACTAACCTGCTTCACTCCAAAGTCCCCGGGCATCGCCTCGAAGGTCCTAATCTCTTGGTCCCTCAGCCAGGAGATCTTTGTGGCTCCTACAGTTGAGATCTCGTCCAAGCTGTCGAGACCGTGGACCACCATAGCTTCCTCACTCCCCAAGCGTTCTAGGACCTTTGCAAGGGGTTCAGTAAGAGCCGGGTCGTAGACGCCAATAAGCTGTGCTGATGCTCCAGCCGGGTTGGTGAGGGGGCCTAGGATGTTGAAGACAGTTCTGAGGCCTAGCTCCTTCCTAGGCCCAATTGCGTGTTTCATCGCAGGGTGAAAAGCTGGTGCAAACATGAAGCCTATACCCACCTCCTCTATTGACCTTTTAACCTCATCCGGGCCTAAGGCGAGGTTGAGCCCTAGCCTCTGGAGTACGTCCGCGCTACCACATAGGCTTGTGACCGAACGGTTTCCATGCTTCGCGATTTTCACACCAGCCCCTGAAGCGACAAATGCTGCGGTGGTGCTGATGTTGAACGTGTCCATCTTGTCCCCACCTGTGCCACAGGTATCTACCAAGCGTCCGTTAACTTTGGGGCTAATCTTATGACAATACTTCCTCATGGCTGAGGCGAAGGCGGATATCTCCGCTATAGTCTCTTCCTTCATCCTAAGCGCTGTTAGGAATGATCCTATCTGGGAATCCGTTGCCTTCCCTGACATGATCTCTTCCATGGTTTCCTTAGCCTCCTCGAAGGAGAGACTTTGTTTCTCAACCAATTTTCCGATTGTTTTCCTGATCACAGTTTACATCTCCAGGAAATTGGTAATTATCCTCTTCCCGCTAGTTGTAAGAATAGATTCAGGGTGGAACTGGACCCCCTCTATTGGGAACTCAACGTGCCTGACGCCCATGATTTCACTGTCATCAAGGGATACCGCGGTCACTTCAAGACAGTCTGGGATAGATCCTTTTTCCCCGACAAGGGAGTGATAGCGTGTTGCCTCCAGGGGATTCTCGATTCCCTTAAAAAGGCCCTTCCCGTCATGCGTGATGATACTGGGTTTGCCGTGTACCACCTTTCTGGCCCTAATCACCTTTCCACCATAAGTTGCAATGATTCCCTGGTGGCCCAGACAGACGCCTAGGGTGGGGACCGTGGGGCTCATCCTCCTTAGGATCCCCGAGCAGACCCCGAAATACTTGGGGTCCTGAGGGTCACCAGGCCCTGGAGAGATGACTATCTTGTCAGGGTTCATCTGTATCGCCTCCTCGAGGGTTATCTGATCGTTCCTGTAGACAACGGGGGCTCCTCCAAGCTCCCCTACGTACTGGACGAGGTTGTAGACGAAGGAGTCATAGTTATCGATTACGAGGACCTTCAGCTGTCATTACCTCCTGCAGCCTCGAGTGCCTTTAAAAGTGCTGCAGCTTTGTGTTCCGTCTCATACCATTCCTTCTCCGGGTCCGAGTCAGCCACGATGCCTCCGCCTGCCTGAATGGTAGCTCTATTCCCAATGGCGACTAGGGTTCTTATCGTGATGGCGAAATCCGCATTTCCGTTATAGCTAAAGTAGCCCACGGCGCCGGCGTAGGGACCCCGTCTAGTTGGCTCTAATTCATCTATGATCTCCATGGCCCTTACTTTAGGGGCGCCAGAAACGGTGCCTGCGGGGAAAACGGCTCTCAAGGCGTCGTAGCTGTCCATCTCCTCTCGGAGGGTGCCCCTGACCTGGGTCACGATGTGCTGGACGTGACTGTACTGGTGGACCTGCATGTACTCTGGTAGGTGAACGCTACCGTACTTGGCAACCTTGCCGATATCGTTCCTCCCGAGGTCTACGAGCATCACATGCTCCGCCCGCTCCTTAGGGTCTGATATGAGCTCTTCTGCGAGACGCTTGTTCTCAACAGGGTCATCTACTCTAGGACAGGTCCCCGCTATGGGGAAGGTGTCAACGGTGTCCCCATCGACCCTTACCAGCATTTCGGGACTCGAACCTATGACCTGACGGTCCCCCATCTTCAAATAGTACATGTAAGGCGAGGGGTTGATCTCCCTGAGGCTCCGATAGAACGCAATCAGGTCGCCCTTAAACCCAAACTCGAAGCGCTTGGAGGGAACCACCTGAAATATGTCACCCGCGGCGATGTGCTCTTTTGCCTTGGCCACGGCTGCCATGTAGTCTTCCATGGATATGTTCGTCATCGGCTTCTTGAACTTAATGGGAGCGAAGTCGTTGGGCTCCTTGAGGAGACTATTGATCTCTCCAAGGCGGTATTCATCAGTGTAGCAGTAGTATTCTTTCCCCTCCACATGGTCAAAGATGATCCCATCATCGTAGACCCCCATCTCCAAGTCAGGGAAACCCAAATCGTCTATAGCATTAGAGGGGAGTTTCTCCCAATGCCTTATTGCATCATATGTGATGAAGCCCACGGCTCCCCCCACGAGCCTGAACCTCTGGAATGTCGACGCCCTCCCCTCGAGGGTTTTTTTTACTATATCCAAGGGGTCGGAGGTATTCTCGACCCTTCTCTCCCCTGACCTCATATTCTTGATGACCGCTTTGCGCCCCTTAACAGTGATAATGAGACGCGGATTGAACCCGATGAATGAGTACTGCGCCAGCTTCTCAGGGCCCTCGATGGATTCTAACAGATAGGCATAGTGGCACCGCTTAGAGATCTTTGTGAAGATCTCAATGGGGGAGTTACTGAATGAAAGCTTGACTAGATTCACCTTTAGTGGTTGCTTCAGATTCTGAACCTTCACCCTTTTTCCCCTCTCCCTCTTTTTTTAGGCGTATGAGTGGTCCGATTTCCAGCTTTTTCTCTTCTAATTAAACTGTTCGTTGAGAATGGTACATGATGCATATCGGCATCAATGGGACCCTCTTGGAGTCATAAGCGTTTCTCTAGGTCGATTATTTTTAGAATTTCTTGGGGCATTCTGTCCTCCGTCAGGAGGATCTTCTTATCCAGTCCAAGTGATACACGCACATTTCTCCTTTATGGATACTTTCAATTCCCCTACCTAGCCTTATAATCGTTTTGTTATCAGGCGCCCAATTCAGGCTAACCTATTGAGAGCAGGATATTGACAACAATCACCCCGTCGCGCGCTCCACTATCCTCTATATGACGAAAAGGCATAACGCCGATAATTAAAATGAATTCACATTATGGATGAACATAACCCATGAGACTTAACGGCGGAGTTCAAGCGGCTCATAAAGACGCTGAAGCTCTCCCAAATAGTCCCCTTAAAACACTAAGAGCCGACCCCTATGTTGTAGATGGAAAATCCATTGTTGCCCTTGTCCGGTCTGATGACCGGAAGAAGGGGATAAATCACGCACTGCCCCTCATTTGAGGCATAAGACCCCTAACGAAAGGGGTTAAAGGAGAGATCATAATCAAACCAAATGGCAATCACGACATGCCCTTTCCCCGTAACTCCGACCCGGAGACGGTCAGCCTCATAGCTGAATCATTGATAGCTGACGGGTTTGACTCGGGGATGATTGTCATAGGTGAAATGTCTGGAAAATACCGGGGTCTCCCAACCCGTGTGACGATGAAGAACTTGGGTCTTGAAATTTTTATCTATTCTTCTGTCATCAAACGCCTTTAGATGCCCTAGGAGGCAAATTACCTGCTCCGCTCTGGTTTCCCCCTCCTTTAAGATATAGGACTGTTGCGGCTGTGATGAGGAGGATAGAGACGACCCCGATAATGAGGTGGGGATATGGCAATACGGCGGCTTTCTCCGTCAGTAACCGGTTCACGTAAGGGAACCCGAAGTAGACCCCCGTAGATATCACCACCGTTCCAGCTACAAGTTGACTCAGATAGACCATCTGTCCTCGGGAAATCTCTTCGATGTCGTCTTCTTCAGCGCCCCTCTCCTTAAGCTCCGACCGCATCTCCTTAAACCTCATAGTGTACCTGAGGGTGAGGTAGGTGGCTTGGAGGAGGAGGCCGACAACGAAGACCCAATGTACCGTCACGGCCGTTAGGGACTCATAGGGTAGGATGAGGTTGATCCAGTTGAATGTTGAGAAGTCGAGAACAGAGGGGAAGAACATAAGCATATTGAGGCTAAAGAGTCTCCCGAACCCAGTCTCGTCCCCTTTCCGCCAGAACGTAAACGAGAGGGCCAGAGCCAGACCGATCATAATGAGGTCTAGTGACGACCCGCTCTCACCAGTGGGAGAGCCTCCGAGAAAGGACGCTATAGGCCCAAAAATGATAGCCATGTATGGCCTCGCCCGCCAGTAGAGGCTCGTCTGTACCATGGTTACAGCCGCCATGTACGTAGAGACTATCGCGAGCACAAACTCCGAGCCCCTGATGAATGTGGCTGTATTCATATTATGCCCTCTGCTTGATTAGTGCCTGAGCAAAGCTCTGAGTATGGGGGTTCCAGTTCACCACAGTAGCCCCCATCTTTCTTAGGACCCCCGTAAGAGGCTTGTTCCGGAAGTCGAGGAGCTTTGCCGCGATTTCCTCTACCTCCCTCTGCGCAGCAATCTTATAGCCCTGGATATTGAATACGATTATGGAGGGCTTCATCTTTAGCCTCCCTGAGTATTTGTAGAGTTCCTTTATCCCTGCGTAGAGTGCGTCCGTCTTGGAGGCGTCGAGCATCGTGATGATTATAAAGAGGGGGAGTGTGCCCACGATATGGCGGCGGCAACTATGGATCGCCTCCTTGAGACTCTCTCCACTGTATCGGATGTCCACGTTAAGCATCTCCCGTAAGATCCTAAACTGCTGCTTCTTTCCCGTGTCGGGGAAGAGGTACCGGCTGAGGGAGGGTTCCCTTGTTCCTCTGGCCTCCTCTACCTTGACTTTAGTTTCCATTTGATCCATCCCGAAGAATGTGTTGTCGAGATCAGGGGTATCTTGGGTCCTTTGGTAACTCCCTTCCCACTCATGGGCATCGTAGTCGTAGATGCAGAGCCCGACTTGGCACTCCCTGCTCAGATAAAAGTCGGCGAGCCCCAGGGTGGCTCTCACCGCATATTCCATGGTGTTCTGCACTGTGGTGCCCAGTGACATATGGGTAGCACTATCTAGGAAGATCCAGACCATCTTCTTCCCCTCCTTCTCGTACTCGTTAACCTGGAGGGCCGAGGGGGAGCTACTGAGTCGTCGGGCGGTGACCTTCCAATTGATGTTTCTGTAAAGATCGCCAGGCTGGTAGTCCCGGACCTCAAGGAAATCTGTGGTGGGAAATCCAAACGTGATCCGGGCCTCCATGGGCATCGGGATCCGTGTAATAGCCTTTTTTTCACGTATCCGGCGCACGAACATGGGTCTCGGCTGGACGATATAGCTCCGGGGCGCCTGGGCTTTCCCTATTTGGTTATCTGTAATCTGGAGGGGGTGGCGGGTCTCGTACTTGACATCGTTGAGCTCGTACATGCCACGCTTGGCACAGGTGGCGCGGTAGCTAATAATCACCTGTTTGTCCTTGACCCCCTTCCAGAAGAATTTAACGTTGGTTCCCTCGTCAAGATTGAAGCTAGAAGGGATGCAGTCGTTGAAACTGACTAGACCAACGCCCCCTTTTACTGTGGCGGTTAGGGTGTCCGCTATTTGGTTGTCTACCCATATCTTAGCATCCTCCCCTTTTCGACTAACTGTGATGTCTTGAGGTTGCCTTATGAGGACTCCGATAGCAAGGAAGACGATGGGGAAGAGGCCCAGGACAACAAATATGAGGTTCCCCAGAAACATTCCCATCACCATGAAGGTAATGCCGCTTACAATGATTTCTTGGGTGCTTTGTGTGATCACCTAATCCCCTCACGGATTGGAAGTGAACTCCTTGGGGACCTCGACCTGATCCACGATCTCCTTCAGGATCGCGGAGACGCTGAACGTCCCCTCGATGGCGTACTCCATCTTCATGATCATTCTGTGGCCTAAAGCATTGTTCACAAACATCTTGACGTCATCGGGGGTCACGAAACTCCGTCCCGCGATCGCAGCGTGGGCTCTCGACACTTTAAGGAGGCTGAGTCCCCCCCTCGGGCTGGCGCCTACTTCAATCATAGGGTGGCGCCGGGTGAGCCTGACAATATCGCTGATGTAGTCGATGATCTGGTCATCGACATATATCTCGGTCTCGATGAACTGCTGCATCGCAACAAAGAGGGCCTGATCTGTCACCGGCTTAATGAAGTTGGTGGGGTCATCCCTGCGCCAGCCGATGCGTCGCTTCAATATGAGGCTCTCTTCGGCCTTTGTGGGGACATATCCCATGCTGAGCTTTATGAGGAATCTATCCATCTGGGCTTCAGGGAGTGGATAGGTGCCCTCGAGTTCGATGGGGTTCTGGGTCGCGATGACAAAAAAGGGAGCGCTGAGCTTGTGGGTCTCCCCCTCAATTGTGACTTGGCGCTCCTCCATCGCCTCTAGGAGGGCCGACTGGGTCTTTGGTGGGCTCCTATTGATCTCATCAGCAAGAAGGATGTTTGTGAAAATAGGGCCCTTCTCCAATACGAACTTTGACTCCGCCATCCTCCAGACCCTGGTTCCAAGGATATCAGCAGCCATAAGGTCCGGGGTAAACTGGACCCTTCCCCAGGTGCAGCCTGTAACCCTTGCGAAGACCTTTGCAAGGAGGGTCTTACCCAGGCCCGGGTAGTCTTCGAAGAGGATATGGCCGTTGGCCAGGCCTGATGCCAGAAGTTTCTTGAGCAATAGGTTGTTCCCTACGAAGTACATACCTATGCCGTCTAGGACCTTTGTACAGACATCTTTTACTTCCCATACGTTCATCTTAGATTTCTTTCCTTAATTCCGTGACTTTACTCGATTCTTGCTGAAGGGATTCCCCGCCCTCCACAGGCCCCCTTGAACCGGGGGGAATTATTCTTCCTATCGTTTTCTGGAGAAGGCTGAGGCGCCTCAGCTTATTTTCTTCTTCCACCGCTTCAGCTCGTCCCGAACGGGCCATCTCTGGGGGATTCTCCTCTCTATAGTTGATCAGGGGGGCTAAAAGCCCCGAGATCTCGTCGTGGTCTGCCTGGTTCTCGTAGAGGAATAGTGCAAGCCGTACTAGGAGCCTCTCCCTGTTTCCCCGATCCACGAAGTCGTCGATAACCTCAGTGAACCCAATGAACCTATCCCCCTTGTATGTCCTGATCTCCTGTATGTGTTTTTTCCACTCCCCGCGGCGGTTCTTGATTATGATGGATCCCTGCATTCCCCGGCGCATCACGGTGAAGATGATCGCCGCGAAGACGCAGATGCCCGTCCATTCAATATATGGGCTTAGGTCCTCTATGCCCGGAGCGTATGATTTGAGACCTCCGAGGAAGAACCCGAAGTATAGGGCTCCTATGAGGCTTAGGGAGACCGAGAAAAGATAGTTCCCCGCGATATTACCCGTCGCAGCCAAGTAGGTGTTCTTCGAGGACTTAAAGATAGCAAATAGGGTGAATACCCCAGCGATGGTGATGCCGAGGCTCACGAAACCCGTGATCCCCTCCGCCATACCAGGGGGCATCGACGCTCCGCTGGTGCTTATGAAGAGTGAGATCAGTTTCAGGACGATCTGGCCTATCATGAAGATGGTGGCGCTAATCGACGCTGCTTTAAGGGCTAGGGATTTCCGTAACCGAGCAATAGTCGAAACAACATTGTAGACTAGGAGCACACCAAAGGCCCCCGAGATAAGTAGCCCCGCCTGAGAGAATGCTTGCCCTGGTTGAAGGACCAGAAACAGGGCAAAGAACGAGGCGAATCCCGCGGCATAGAGAGTTCCTGTCAGGACCTCAGCGAGTATCCCCTCCAGTGTGATGGAGATAATGCTCGCGATGTAGAATATAGTGATTGATGTGAGAAGAGGAATCAGGATGATATCCATATTCGCCTTGGCCATCTGGTCAGACATGGGGAGGAAGTTTCCGAGGTCCCCGAGGCGAAGGTCGTTAAAATAGATTAACCAGCCTAGTAACCCAGCTAAGGCAGCCCAGATCACTGTTCGGCGGACGCCTTCTCTATTTTCCATATTCAATCATCCCTCCAAGCAGCTCGACAGCAGCAAGGCTTTTCTCATACATCTCCTGGCTTGGGTTCGATGCGCTGTAGTCTGCAATCTCGAAAGCAGTTATGAGGTACTCGAGGGCAGGTCTCCCATTCTCTGGGATCCCAGGCAAGACAGCGTCCTGGAACTCTCTCGGTGTCAAGCTGTCATCGATCCCCACAAGCCTTCTCCTAGATCTAGTGTAGAACCAGTTGAAGAGTTTCACTATCCCCTCCTTATAATCTCCGTATTCTCGGGGAATCTCTTCTTCGACCTCTTCGACAACGGCAGTTTGTGCAATGGCCTCCTTCTTGCGTGTAAGGGTCAAAACACTCCACATCACAACAGCGAATCCTATGAAGATAATCAGGTTATAGGGAAAGGTCGTGATGAACATGAACACGCTGGGCTTTAGCGAAGGGAGGATCCTAATAGCGACCCCAAAGCTGCTCTTGGAGCCTATATAATAGTCTGAGTCTTCCAGTACTAGCTCTACCGTTTCGTTCCCTATGTTATCGAAGGTGTGGCTGATGTGAATATTTCCGTTCTTATCTGTGCGGAGATTCCGGGTCTCGCTATCCACTGTGATCGCGAGGGTCGCGTTCGGGATGGGCTGCCCATTGGATTTATCCAACAAGATCCCGTAGATCAAAACCCGGTTGCCAACATAGGCCATTGGCGGGGCCTGAATAGTAAGGTTAGTATCCGCCATGATCCTGATGGGGGGGTCGCTCCACGACTCGCGATAGGCCCCTCCCGGTAGGGTATGGGCTATCAGGTTGTAGTCTCCCACTGCCAGCTCTGAAGCGGCACCGCTCGTGATGTTGAAGACCCCGTTCCGGACTATCCCTGAACCCGAGGATGCGTCAGTCTCATTCTTTTTAAGGGTGAGGAAGACTTCCACAGTGAGACCATGAACCCCTGTCCCGTTTTTCAGGGTAACTGTTCCGTGGACCTGGAATGTCCCACCTTTGAGGGCGACAGGATCGTTGTATGTGATGTTGGTCACCGTCTCATAAGTTTTCACCTTGGGATCCCTCTCCTCCTCCCTCTGAGGGGTCGCATCAAAGGTGATCCAGCCCAGCTCCTCAAAGTGGACCTCTGCCCAGAAGTGGGCATCTCTTTGGAGCACAAACTGGAAGTCTGCATCTGGTTTGATAAGGTATCCCGCGACAGGTCTCACAGCCATGCCTAGGCTCCGTGCTAGGAGGACGAAAGCAGAGTTAAACTGGGTGGAGAGCCCCTTCTTCTCCTCGAATAAGAACCACTCGACTGGATCGGTACCATTTGGGGCCCTCTTATAGGCTTGGCTGTACTCATATTTTGACTTGAGATAATCCTCGAGGGCCTTCAGCTTCTCGTAAGGCGAGGAGACACCTACAACAATGCCTTGTGCCAGTTCCCTGAGACTATCACTCTTCTCCTCTGGGATCTCGAGATAATCTGTGAACGGGGTATCCTTGGCAGATCTGAAGGTTCGCTCCGTGAACCGGTATACCTCACGATCGATCCCATAGGTCCTGTTGAGAGCCTCAATGCTGTTGAAGAGCTCGAGGTGATGGTTGTACTCTATATCTTCAAGTCCCCCGATGCGGATGGTGTACAGGGTCCCTGGGATGGTCCCAATTATCGCGGAGATTGGTCTAACCGTGAAGAAGAACCTCTGCGCGAACGCCGCTCCCCGGGGCTCGGGCTCCATCTCCTCCCCACCATATGGTACCCATCCCCCTGCCTCTACAGGCTCCCATGTCCCATTCGCATATCCCGCCCCGACGGAGGTTCTCAGATAACGAGTCCCAGGTGAATAAACGATCTCGAAGAGTATCCTCTTCCCTCTACCATTACCCCCCTCAACCTGTAGTACCTTAGTTTGCCGCAGTTCCCCTTTTCCCCTCTGGGTGCCCACATCGGCCCCAGGTACGCGCTTGGTCCCGGTGTTGAACTCGATTTTTGTGATATCGCCCAGAATGTCTATGGCGACAGATATTAGCCCCACGGAAAAGAGGAGCACTGCTAGGAACACCGCGAGCTTTTGATAACCCTTCATCCGTTCAGTTATTCCCTTCAGGTGTTTTATCTTTTATTGGATCAGCGGCTATGTCTTTCTAACCTTTAAGCTTAAGGACACCCACTTGATTTTATTTTTCTATACATAAACGGACTAACAATATCCCATTGTTTCAAGCAAAAAAGTTATAATTCAGGACCCTTCAAAAACTTTGCTTGTTTTCAATTGTCTCTTTTCTTATTAAACTACCAATTTTCATAAGGCCTTAGGGCCAATGGATTCCTATATGTGGAGAGTCAGATCTGAGGCTGGCCCCCTCCGGGCCGTCTTGGTACAGGAGTCCTTAGAGCAGTTCTGGGAGGGGAAGCTCCCCTTTGTTGGAATCGAGTCAAACCCCAATTACTTGGTTCGGTGCCCCCATGCCGATATCGAAGGGGGCCGGGAGCAATGGTTGATGCTTCCCCGATTCCTTAAGGAGGAGGGGGTCCAGGTCTTTGAGGTAGCATCGATTCTGGAGAAAGCCGTTGATGGAGCCACAGAGGGGGAGAGACGGGAGATGGTGAAGGCAGTCTGGAAGGGGATGTCCATCGCCCCGGAGCCCGTGGACCTCACGGCCGAGCATCTCCTTTGGGGGTATCCCTCCAAGGCCTACTACGACGAGGAGGCCGATAGGGTTGTGCTCCCCGACTTCCAGAGGGTTGGCTGGCCCTATCCTCGGGATACCAGCTTTACCACTCCAGTGGGCACAGTAATTTGCAACATGAGGCGTTACAGCCGCCGCTTTGAGCCTAGGGTAGTAAAATTATGTTACGAGTATGACCCTGTGCTCAGGGACAAGATGAATGTGATCTGGGACGCCAACGAGGCGGATCCGGGATTCACTGAACCCCTTTGCATTGAGGGAGGTGATACACACATCATTGACGAGGAGACAATTGCGATAGGTCTAGGCCAAAGATCCACATTCACCGGTTTCACGATGACCGCGAGGAAACTCTTCGAGGCGGATTGCAATGGGGAGATCCGGAACATCTTGGCAGTGAAGATGCCCGACTATCCTGCCTCTAATTATATGCATCTCGATGTAGTCATCAACTATCTGGCAAGGGGAAGAGCACTGGTTATGCCATATTTCTTCGAGAGCGATCTCGTCCCGGATATGCCTCCAAGGGGGCTGTTCCTCAAGACCCTGGAGGCAGTAAGGATGGGGAGCGAGGCGGATGACAGATCCATGGAGCCCGTGGTCCATCCCCACGACTTCAAGGATGCTGGGAGCTGCGCAGTCTACACCAAGGGGAAGAGTGGTCCTGAGCTGGTGAGACGAAAGGCTAGCTTGGTCGACTACCTTATCGAGGAGGAAAAGCTCGAGCCTGACGGCATAATCTATGTCGGGGGGGCTCCCTGAGCGTGAAAATGATGTTGAGCATCTGATGTTAGCCCTGATGGAGCAGGCGCGAGGAGCCTCTAACATTGTCACGATCAGGCCCGGTCTTGTCGTCGCATTCGAGAGGAACAACGCCACGAACAAGACCCTTAGGGATCAGGGGATAACCGTGAAGGAATGGCCGGATAGCTATCTCGACCTGCTGGGGCCCCCATTGTTCCACCTCACCCCTATGGCGGGAGCTTGCTTGAGACGCGCGCGTTAGCGACCCCATTTTTCCATAGGTTGTAGATCCTAGTGGGGCACTCGAGTGAATTTTGCAATCCTCTTGGCGTGACAGCTGTCGCATATGATATCATCGAGAGTTAGAGGAAGCTCATTGCCTGACCAGCTCTTCACAACTACACTGAACCAAAGCATGAGGCATAATTTGCCTGGGTGGCAGGATAGTCCTAACACGCGTTGCATTTGATATTGCAGATCCCCCAGTTTGTTTCATCTATTATATACGCTTGAAACGGGAAACTCTAGATTCAACGGTTCTGAACGATAAAACTTTTTTTAGGTATGGTACCTAGAAATGCCTGAAGCAACGTTCATCGGTTAACACCATTGCGATTCCGTTCTCATCGCTGGCCTTCCTGACCGACCTGTCTCGTATCGATCCACCCGGCTGTACGCAGGCGGCCACACCATAATCCGCTAAGAGATCGATGCTATCCCTGAAGGGAAAGAAGCCGTCAGAGGCTAGCACCGAGCCGGGAAGCTCTTCACCATGCCCTCTTGCCATCACTTTCTCTAGGGCTAACCTCACCGCGGCGATCCTGTCCTGCTGGCCGGTGCTAACCCCGAGGGTCGCCCTGCCCTTTGAGATAACAACTCCATTGCTACGGACGTTCATGCAGACGTACCATGAGAAGATAAGGTCGGCGAATTGTTCGTCCGTAGGCCTTCTCTCAGTGACAACCCGGAGGTCCTTGGGACCCCTAATTTTTGTGAGCATAGGGGCGGAGAGGACGATGGAGCCGTCCATCTGCATTGAGACCATAACGGGTCTTAGGGGCTCCCCTGCAAACCTGCTCATCTCCCTAAGGTTATCGACCTGGATCACTCTGAGGTCTTTCTTCTCCCCAAACAGCTCGAGCGCTTTATTATCATATGCGGGAGCCACGACTCCCTCAACGTAGCTCGCTAGAATCTCCTCAGCTGTCCCCTTGTCGACGTTGGTGTTAAATCCTACGACACTCCCAAAAGCTGCTAGACTATCGCAGTCCCGTGCTCTAGCATAGACCTCCCTTAGGGTGTCCCCGGGTCCCCTTAAGGTAGCTACGCCTGAGGGATTAAGGTGTTTCATTACCGCGCAGGCAGGCTCGTCGAAGTAGCGAACGATGTTCATGCTGTTGTTGACGTCCTCAAGGTTGGTCTGGCTGAGCCCCCCCTTCCCCGTCTTTAGTACCTTCATGGCTCCCGTGGTGAGGGGGCCCCTACTGGGACTGTAGAAGGCGGCTGGCTGGTGGGGGTTCTCACCGTACCTGAGACTTTTGGACTTGGTATACTCGATCTCCTCATCACCTATCACAAGTTTCATGGTCTCGGGAAAGCCTTCCTCAATCCTCGTCCTGTAACTCTTCCTCAGCGATTTTGGCTTTGACACCTTAGTTCTTCTCCAGGTAGTTTACGATAGCTAAGTCGTATTTCTTTGTCTGTTTAAATGCCTTGAGAGCATAATATTTCCGCATATCGGTTGTGAATTCCCCCTCGTTTTTTTCGAGAGCCTTTATGGTCTCAGGGTACTGGGCAGGCTCGGTAACCACAATAACGGAGTCATAAAGCAAGGCCGCCTTTGCAGCGGAGCGGACCAAAGTGGGTCCTCCGATGTCGATGTTCTCAACAGCCGAAACCAGGTCGGCGCCTCTTGCCGCGGCCTCCTTGAAGGGGTAGAAGTTACTCACCACTAGGTCGATGGGCTTCACCCCGTTCTCATTCATCCATACAATGTGGGTCTCATCATCCTTGTCGAGGAGGAGACCCCCGTGGACCTTGGGGTGCAGTGTCTTCACGAGCCCCCCGGGACTTTCGGGGTGGCCTGTGTAGACGGAGACCTCTACGAGCTCCTCATATCCAATATTCCTTATCCTTCGCGCTGTGCCCCCGGAGCTCACAATCTCGACCCCGAAGCCTCTTAGGGCCGTTACTAGCTCCTTTAGGCCGCTCTTGTCATAAACACTGATAAACGCTCTTTGTATCACACAATCCAACTCCTGGACAGTTCCTCAGCCTGCGCATCCCCTAAATGAGCCTTTCCATAACTGTCATTCTAAGTTAAGCTTGAAACCTACTGAAGGATGGAAGCCATGCAGGTGCATAATGGTAAATAAGGTGAGTAGGGATCCGCTCTGGTGGTTTGATGCCTGTACCCCGGAAAAGAGTCTTTCGCGATCGTTGCGCATTAACGTCCTTGATGGTACGTTCCACCTCCCTAAATATCTGGAACCTAAACCCAAGATCGCTTCCGCTTCTGTCTTCCCTCATCATGGTAACAGTATTCTCTGGATATAGAGCGTCCCAGATTTTGTTCACCTATTAAGCTCCTCTCTAGGGGCAGATGTGACCCCTGTGGTTTCAGTTATAACTAAGACGCATGTTCGTGTTGATAGAGACCATGGTGTAACCTGAATCTGGTGGGTTGTCGAAATGGTAATCCTCTGAATAGTCGACGCTCCTTTTCACTATGCGGACCAAACCCCCGTTATCAACTCTGAATCCTCTAAGATGATAAGTCAGGGTTAACGTGACATAGGAGCCTTGTGATGGTCTTGCCAGCGGGCTTGTTTTCGGCTTTTCTCAGCCAAGATCTATTCCTTAAATCTCAGGGACATTTTTTCCCTCCTTTTTGTGAAACCTTCCATGTATCGGAATATGGTTGGATGTTGAAAATGTGAGTCAGAGTTCCCTATTGGGGCCTGGTCTCATGACATCATGGGGCGCTATCTCCTTAGCCCCCCGTGATGTGATCCGTGCGAGCTTCGCCTTGTCCCAGATCTCGGGAACAGTCCTCGCCCCGATGTATCCCATCGCGGCTTTAAGGCCACCCACGAATTCGCTGAGAATATCGGTGACCGGCCCCCGGTAAGGAACCCAGCCCTCCACGCCCTCGGAAATGGCCTTACTCGGTTGGGAGTATCTGTCCTGGACGAAACGTTTCCTCCTGGCTCTGGGGCTCCCCATACCATAATACTCTTTGTAATATCTGCCCTCCAGTGCCACGAGCCTCCCCGGGCTTTCGCTGCAGCCCGCAAAGACGTTCCCCATCATGGCACATGAGGCCCCCACTGCGAGGGCAACTGCTATATCTCCCGGGTTCCTGAGGCCCCCGTCTGCGATGATCGGGACATCAGAGCCATAGTCCTTCACTGCGTCCGCTGCTTGGGAAACCGCATACAGGGTGGGCGCCCCGGCCCGGGTCACGACGCTAGTGCTACATATGCTACCGCTCCCAATTCCGACCCGGAGCCCAGCAACTCCGTCTAGCTTGGTCAGGCAGTCCTCCGCGGCCTCGTAGGTGCCGATGTTTCCGACAATAACCTCCGCTTTGGTCTCCTTGAGGATTTTTTTTGTTGCCTCGAAACAGTTCTTATTGTGGAAGTGGGCGACGTCCATAATGATGATATCCACATACGCGTCGAGGGCCTTAGCCCTATCCAGGTCGAAGGGTGAAGTCGCAGCGGCACAGATCAGGCGTCCCTCTTCATCTCTGAGTGCTTCAGGGTAGGTTCCTTTGAGTGTGATATCCTTCATCGTCATGAGACCACTGACCCTTCCCTTTTCATCTACAATAGGGAGCTTCTCGATCTTGTGCTCGTGGAGAATTCTCATCGCCTCTTCGAGGCTCGTCTCCTCGGTGCCCGTAATCACGTTTTCGGTCATAACCTCGCTAACCTTGAGCACCTTGTTTGCGAGGCGGACGTCTCGCAAAGTGACGATACCCGTAAGGTTATCCCCGTTCCCCACGACAGGGAATCCGCTGATATTGTGCTCATTCATCAGTCCTAGGATCTCTTCAACGGTGTCCTCAGAGTTCACCGTGACGACATCTCTTATAATGAGGGCCTCGGCACGCTTCACCGCCCTGGCCATGTCTACCTCCTCCTCCGCGGTACAGTTCCTGTGGAGGGCCCCCAGACAGCCGTTCCTAGCAAGAGCGATGGCCATTTCGCTCTCGGTAACGGTGTCCATAGGGCTAGCAATAAAGGGGGCATTAAGGGGGATGTTGGGCGTTACATGGGTCTTCACTAACGCCTCTTCAGGCTCTACGTTCGTCCATCCAGGGAGAAGAATCACGTCGTTGAAAGTAAGAGCGTTATCCGCATTTTTGAACTTGTCACGGAAACCCATTTTCTCTCACTCGATTTTAAAATCTCAGCAGGATCAAGACTTTTAACACTTTCGTTTTAAACAAAGGGGGCAATACCAATGCTCTCTATACCCGTATAGTGGGCTTGAGTATTTCAGATCACTGAAATCTATCCTGCCGAGACCCTTTGATGGACGCTAAGGTTTTATTCTTTTGGCGTCTAAACCGACCGTGAACCGGATTTGAGTAAAGTGCTGGTGGGAACCGGGAAGATCAACTTCCCTAAAGACCTCGCTGAAGGGCTTATGGACCTTGCTGAAGTGACCTATGAATCCCCGATGGATGAGTCATATTTCAAGGAGCTGAAGGAAGCTGATGCATTGATTGCAGGTATGGAGACTGTCGATGACGACTTCCTAGACAAGGCCCCCAAGCTTGGGATCGTGGCGAGGTTCGGGGTCGGCTATGATAGTGTTGACGTCAAGGCCTGCACCAAGCGAGGTATCTATGTCACCCACACTCCAGGGATTTTATCTGGGGCCGTGGCTGACCTCACGTGGGGGCTTATTCTCTCCCAGATGCGTGGCATCATCGAGTCCGATAGATACGTGAGGGAGGGCTGGGCTGGAAGGACTCGGAGCCTCCCCCTAGGTAGAGACCTCAAAGGGAAGATTCTAGGCATTATCGGACTCGGGAGGATCGGCATTGAGGTCGCGAAGAGAGCCCAAGGCTTCGACGTTGTCATCGTATACTCTGACATCTACAGGCGGAAGGACCTTGAGGAGTCTTTGGGGATGAGATACGTGAAGCTCGATGAGCTGCTTACAGGCTCTGATATCGTCACAATCCACGTCCCGCTGATTCCGTCGACGAGGCATCTCATCAGCAGCAGGGAGCTCAAACTGATGAAGGAGAATGCGATCATCATCAACACCTCCCGGGGGCCTGTAATTGACCAGGCAGCACTTGTCGAGGCCCTGAAGAAAGGACAGATCGGTGGCGCCGCTTTAGACGTGTTCGAAGAGGAGCCTTTGCCCGCCGGAGACGAGTTAGCTGGGTTGGGGTATACAGTACTCACGTCCCACATCGGCTCAGCTACAGTGGAGACCCGTAGGAAGATGGCGGAGGTTGACGCCATGAATGTGAGGGCATTTCTGGAGGGGAGGACTCCTCCGAACCTGGTCCCCGAGCAGAGGAAATAGCTTCCTCCGATCACTCCACTTATCCCCCTCTTTTTCGACCGAGTCTTTTTCTCATCCAAAGGATAATATTATTAGCCGGTTTCCATACGAAACGATTTACCAAGGGGTGGCGATGATTTCATTCACCCTTATATTCCCAACCCAGTCCTTGATGTGAAACAAGAGATGCTCCGGGAGATCGGGCTTAAGATTCCGTGGAGGCAACAGTGGACTCCGGAGGAGGTGGGAGAGCTGGTGCTCTTCTTCACCTTGTATGAGTCCCCGTACATCACGGGGGTCATCATGGTCGTTGAGGGTGATAACGCTCTCCAGGAGGAGTTCCTTAGTCCTACCCCCGAAATAGGGATTATTGTGCCCTGACCTTGTAGACAGATCTCCTGGCGTACCCAATGATAACCTTGCGGTAGCCAGTAAGCATCTTATCCACTTCAGGGTCCCCAGTGTCCACCAAAAGAGTTCTACCTTTGAGGTTAGCTAGCTTCCCGGGGGACGCGACGATAATCAGATTCTTCTCCCCCACGCTCCTGATCACCTCTGGGCTAATCTGCTGGTTTCCCCTACCTAGGATAAATCCCTGCCCTCCGATGATTGTGACAATGATCTTTGCCCGTTTTCCCTCGATGAGCGTGAGGAGCATCTTTTCGTTCACATCAGAGGCCACAAGGCTCCCGTTCTCAATAACATCCACCCCGAGCAGGGTTTTTTCAAGCCCCAGCTCTTTGGCGATGGGCCTCGTAGTGGTGCCGGGGCCAATAATATAGAGGGTGTCCACCTCCATCCCCTCCACCACCTCGCTTGCAATGGCCTCTAGCCTGATCTCCTCGGAACCCCTGGTGGCCTCTTTGGAGCCCTGGACCAGCGCCTCCTCGTAAACGACCCTAAGGTAACCATAGAGCCGAGCGGAGAGCCTATTATTCCTGTAGGCCTCCTCGTCAATATCCATCACCTCGAGCTCTTGGACGGTTGTCAGATCCCCCTTCATATATTTCACTGCGATGTCTCCGGCCCGGGTGGGGTTGATGGCAAACACTCCTGACTGGATCTTGACGCCAGCAGGGATGCCGAGGACAGGGACCTTTCCATTCACCGCTGCATGAATGTCTCGAGCGGTGCCATCCCCCCCGGCAAACAGAATAAGATCGACGCCCAGCATCATGATCTCCTTGGCGGCTGCCCTGGTGTCATTAGAGGTTGTGTTCCCTTGGGTGATCTCGCCGATAACAGTGGGATCGAAGCCCGCCCCTCTTGCTTCTTCTTCTCCCATCTCGTGAGGGTATGTGATGATCTCTATCGAGTCCTTGAGGGATACGAGCCTCATCAACGCTTCGACTGCGCGGCTCGGAGCAATGGAGACTGCACCGAGTTCCCTCGCCTTATCCAATGTCTCCTGCCCGTCGGTGCCCTTAAGCCCGACCCGGCCCCCCATCCCAGCCACGGGGTTTACGATAAGTCCAAGCTTCTTCAAGTCCTCTCCCCGGAATTCTATTTACTTCCCTTTTCCTCACTAAAAAATAGGTTGTGGGGCCTCAGGGCTCCTCGTATCCACAGAACCTGAGGGCGGTGAGGGCAAGGACCCTTGCGGCGGTCACCAGCCCCTCAATTTCGACGTACTCATCAGACGTATGGGCCTGCCTCACGTCCCCGGGGCCGAACAGGACCGTGGGGACACCCCCCGTGTTCACAAGGTGGCGCATGTCGGAGGCGTAAGTCATCCCCTCTAGCTGCGCCTGTTTCCCTGTAGCATCAGAGTATGCTCTCTGCACCTTCTCTACGATGGGGTGGTTAGTCTCGATGTTAGCTGAGTCGAACTGATATCCGTTCCAGTCCAGCCTCGGAGGGTTCTCTTTTAACCATGGGTCCGTCTCGGCGGCTATGGCCTCCTCAACGCTCCTTCTGGCGTCCTTGACTCTTTCCCCCACGATGACACCAACTCTCCCCTGGAAGACAAGACTCTCGGGGACGGATCCGGGCCAGTTGCCTCCTTGGATAGTTCCAACGTTTATTGGGTAAGGGATTCCGTAGCGGGTATAAAGGGGGTCATCGATCCCTTTATTCCTCCTAGTCTCAAGATCTCTAAGGGCCTTGAAGAGGATTATGAACTTTTCAATAGCACTCACCCCCTCCTCCCTGATGCAGGCGTGGGCAGAGCGCCCCGACACCTCAACGGTGAACGCGAGAGCGCCCGAGTGGGCGGGGGCCACCTTCCCCTCGGTTGGCTCCATGACTATGGCGGCGTCGGCGATGTGTCCCCTGAGGACGGTTGAGAGGGCCCCGACTCCGCCGTCCTCCTCCCCGATGACGCTCTGGATAGAGAGATCCCCCTTCAACTTGACACCGACGTCGATAATTGCCTTTGCGGCGTAGATGGCGCAACAGAGACCCCCCTTCATATCGGCGACCCCCCTGCCATAAATCCTATCGCGTACCACGATACCCTCCAGCGGGGGATGCCTCCAGTTCTCCTCTTTCCCTAGGGCTACGGTGTCAATGTGACCGTTGAAGATGAGACTACGGTCCTTTTCCGTGCCTTTTAGGGTGCCTACGACTCCGAGTCCCTCCTCCCGTTGGATGGACATACTGAAGCCAGGATGGCTTCGAAGGGTGTCGAAGTCTAGATCCCAGATATCGACGTTTAGACCCAACTCTCTTAGCTTCGCGGCGACATTCCTCTGGGCTGAGGACTCTCTGCCTCCATAGCTGGGGATTGAGACTATCTCCTGCAGGTACTCCAACACGGAATCGGTGTTTATACTCTTCAGCACCCTTCGCTCCATGTCATTCATGTGCATCCATCTCCAGTGTCAACACTTAGTCTTCCCTTGGGAAACCGTTAAGAGATTTTAGGTCAAGTTGTCATCGACTTGAAGGCTGTCGTGAAGGCAAGGCCGGAGCCAGGTGTCGAGGTCAGGGAGATGGACATCCCCGTGGCAGGGCCTGGAGAAGTTCTTGTCCGTGTGAGGGCAGCATCCATCTGCGGGAGCGACTTGGGGATATATGATTTCACCTCTGCATACTCAGGCATGGAGCTACCGGTGGTGATGGGTCACGAGTTCTCCGGGGTGGTTGAGGCCATTGGTGAGGGAGTCGATGCATACTCAGTCGGGAACAGGGTGCTGAGCCGGTCCATAGTCTCATGTAGGAAGTGCCGGTTCTGCGTCGCTGGTATGGACAATCTTTGCGAGTTCTCTAGTCTCTTCGGAATACATCAAGACGGGGGATTCTCGGAGTACATCTCGGTGCCCCAAGGGGGCCTATACCAGATCCCCGAGGGGCTATCATTCGAGGAGGCCGCCCTGGTGGAGCCTCTGAGCAACGCGGCTCACTTCGTCAACGACGTGACCCCGGTTAACCTCGGGGACCTTGCCGTAGTCCTAGGTATAGGCCCCATAGGACTATTCTCTGCCCAACTCCTGCGACTCGCGGGGGCTAATGTGCTTATGACTGGGATAAGTGTGGACACCGAACGATTCAAGATCGCGAAGAAGCTGGGTCTCGAGGCTGTGAACATCGACGAGGGGGATCCAGTTGCCCTTGTATTGGGGCGCACCTCGAAGAGGGGCGCTGACATAGCATTGGTAGCGGTTGGGGCCTCATCAGCGGTGCACCAGGCTATCAGGTTAGTGAGGAAGAGGGGACACATCACCATCGTGGGTATATTCCCAGGAGAGATACCTATCCCTATGACCGAAATAGTTCGTAGGGAGATAACCCTAGCTGGGGCCTATGACGCGAGGGCAGAGAACTTTGAGGAGTCCATTGACCTCCTCCGGTCGGGGCGAATCAAAGCCACTGACCTCGTGACGCACAGGTTCTCCTTGGATGAGGCGGATCAGGCCTTCGGAATAGCCAAGTCAAAGGCGGGATGCAAAGTCCTTTTCACGCCTTGAGAGGGGTTCTTAGAACTTTTCAGCGAGGTTTTTTATCTCCGGGGCAAGCATCCGGAAGACTGTCCACTCGTCAAGGGGGAAAGCTCCGAGTTTATTGTAGAACTCCCAGCTGAGTTTGTTCCAGTCTAGGACGATCCAGTCCATCCTGGCGCAGTCCCTCTTCACCGCAATCTTCGCGAGCTCAACAAGGAGGCTAGTACCTATCCCCTGGCCCCGATACTCCTCAGGAACGAAGATGTCCTCCAGGTAGAGGGTAGGTTTACCGGTGAACGTTGAGAAGGTAAAGTAGTAAAGTGCGATGCCGAGGTAGTCGGGGCCCTCTCCCCTGGTCCTCTCCACAAGGAGGGCGCTGAAGATAGCGTCCTCACTGAAGCCGTACTTGCAGTAGAGTTCCTCTGTGGCGGAGAAACTGTCGATGAGCTTCTCGTAGACGGCGAGCTGCTTGATGAGGGTCATCAGGACAGGGAGGTCCTCCTCTACAGCGGGCCGGATCTTATATGATACTTCATCCATAATGGGATTTACCTCTTTGCGTTTATTGTTCTTTCGAGACCCAGCGCGTCCCTAACTCCATAGGGTAGAACGTGAATCCGTACAACGCGCGCGAGTGACTCAGGCTTCTAGACGATAATCCTTTTGTGAATTTTTGCCTTATAGCTAATCATATATTGAACCAACTGCGTATCCCTCTCCTCTAATAGGATTGATCGTTGTGGATATCCCCGAGGAGAATAAGGATCAACAGACACCGTTTATGGTCTATATCGCGATAGTGCTGCACATGTTGAACCACATGATTAGCGGGGCCCTGCCTATGCTCTATCCAGATATTATAGCCGAGTTCTCGCTTTCCTACTCCCAGTTAGGCCTCCTCCGGTCAGCCAACACCTTCGCGACCGGATTCCCCCAGATGTTCGTAGGATACCTTCGCCGCTGGACCGGCGGTAGGGTCCTTCTCGGGGTTGGGAACATGATCAACGCTATAATGAACGTTTTCGCCGCGATGAGCCGAGGGTTCTTCCAGTTCTTCAGTTTCAGGATCCTCGGGGGTATCGCGAGTAGCCCCCAGCACCCCATAGGCACCTCTCTGGTCACCTCTGCAACTGATCCATCAAAGCGAGGGCGGATACTTGGGCTTAACCAGTCGATCCCCTCTCTGGCGTTCACCTTTACCCCTCTCGTAACGGCATATCTGCTAACTAGGATGGCTTGGAGACCTGTCCTCGCTCTGCTTTCCATGCCCGCCCTCGTAGCATCGCTGGTCCTCCTCTTGTTCGTGAAGGGGACGCGCTCCTCGGAGGCAAAGTCAAGGAATGCTCTCTCCTGGACGAGGCTCCAGGAGGCGTTGAGGAACAGAAATGTGCTCTCTATCAGCGTCCTTCGGAGCGTAATGGCCTTTAGGATGGGGGTCCGGGCCTTCCTCCCCCTATATTTCATTGATATACTTGGCTTCACCTCTGGAAAGAGCGGCCTCTTATATAGCGTGTTGCTCAGCGGCGGTGTCCTCGGCCCCTTCTTCTGGGGGAATATCTCGGATAGGATGAACCGGAAGCCCCTCATCATTGGGATAACCATAGCTAGCGGTCTGGGCTACTTCCTCCTCAACTACGTTACAGGGTTCTGGGCCCTCGCGATGCTCCTCTTCTCTATTGGATTTATGGTACAGACCGTAGTGGTTCAGAGCGTTCTAAGTGAGAGCGTCGAAAAGTCCCAACTGGACCAGATTTTCGGGCTCTATTTCACTATAGGGTTTACAATCGCCTCCTTCTCTAGTGCGATATTTGGGTATATCGTAGAGTTCTACAGCTTTAACTGGGGATTCATGTATATCACAGTGATGACTCTTATCTCGCTTCTCCCGGCCTTATTTATTCAGGAGCCTCGGAACATTTCCTCCTAGAACAGAGGGGTATTAACCTCAGGACGTCGGATTCAGTTTAATCATAGTCGCGTCTGAAAATCTCCCAGGCTATAACACTCAAGATAAACAGCAGCAAGAGGATAACGAAAGCTGTGACGAGCCCTACGATAATTCCAGAGTTTATTCCATCACCCCCAATGGATCGACAATAACGATACTGTAAGGTGTTCTTTTATTTTTGGGAATATGACTCTAAATAGACTTGCGTAAATCTCAATAGTAAGCTTATCCAAGCTGCGTCTCAATTAATATCTTCTCCATTAAATTTTACCGTCTTCATTTTAACTTAATGAAGCTGCTGTGTCCTTACTGTAACCTTGAAACAAACAGGCTGTCTCCTTGTCCACACTGTTATCGGCAATTCTGTCCTAGGTGCACCCCGTCTACAATCCACGAATGTCCGTTTAAAAGTGACTGATCCATTATCCGTTTGGGATTGTCTAGAAAATTTTCCGATCAGTGATATCCGCTATGCTGTTGATGATGACTAGCCTCCCGTTAAACGCGCGCTTCCCCAGGAGTAAAGAAGTATATATCAAGCGGCTGGGATATTCCCCTAAATCGCCTTGGTGATGCGGATGATCCCTGAGAAGGTGAAGGTGAGCACCGGTACTGCGGGGCTGCTTGGGCTGGATAAAATCAAGCTCAAGGTCAAACCAACCACTGCATATCTTATGACTCACACCGAGGAAGGATGCGTGGGCAACTGTAAATTCTGTCCACAGGCTAGAGAGAGCCCCTCCGACAACTCCCGGCTATCCCGTGTTCTCTGGCCCACATACTCCGGCAAGGCTGTTCTTGAGGCTCTAGGCCGAGCATCGGAACGGGAGCTGATGCGCATCTGTATCCAGGCCATAAACTACCCCGGATATTTTGATGACGTCCACGGTCTCCTCCAGGGAATCGCGGCTGTCACGGATATCCCTGTCTCCTTGGACACGTGTCCCCTCACCGGGGACCAGTTGCGGAAGTTGAAGAAGGCGGGCCTGAATAGGATAGGCATTCCCTTGGACGGGGCGACCCCTGGGATCTTCAACAAGGTAAAGGGGTCGGAGGTTAAGGGACCTTTCAGCTGGGGTGAACACATGAAAGCCTTGTCAGAGGCGGTGGAGATCTTCGGGCGGGACCGGGTGATGTCTAATCTGATCATCGGCCTTGGGGAGACTGAGGAGGAGGCGGCGAAATCCATACAGGATCTGATGAATAGAGGTGTCCAAACTAGCCTCTTTGCATTCACACCAATCCGTGGTACCCTACTCCATAAGCATCCCCAACCTGCCTTGGACATGTACAGGCGGGTCCAGATCGCCCGGTATCTGATTACCCTCAGGCACGTCCGATTCGATGACATGAAGTTCGATGCCAGGGGGACCATCATTGGCTTCGGGGCCGATCCAAGCGTATTCTCCGGGGTCCTCGAGAAGGGGGATGCTTTCTGTACCAGCGGCTGCCCCGGATGCAACAGGCCCTTCTACAACGAGAGACCCTCGGCCCCATTGTTCAATTATCCCCGAGACCTCACCCCCGAGGAGGCGGTAACGGAGGCCGAGCGGCTAGGCCTGAGGAATTGGATACCCCCAAGAAACTAGGAGGTATAAAATCATGGAAAGCCTCACCGATCCACCACCTGCGACTTGGAGGCTGATCAACACTAAGTGGTCTGACGGCGCTATGAACATGGCCATTGACGAGGCCATTATGCTTTCGGTGGCTAAGAATCAGTCCCCGCCCACGCTGAGGTTCTACAGATGGGAGCCTCCCTGTGTCTCGGTGGGGTACTCTCAATCGATCCGTCATGAGATTGACCTGGAACGGTGCCGGGAACGGGGGTACACCTGGGTGCGACGTCCCACCGGGGGCCGGGCGTTACTCCACATTGACGAGTTGACCTACAGCGTTGTAGCCCCCCAAGAGGAGCCCCGGGTAGCGGGGGACATTATAACTTCTTATCGCGGACTGAGCCTGGGGCTGGTGGAGGGTCTCAGGACCCTCCACGGTGGAGTCGTCCAGGCGGACCGTATAGAGACCGGGAAGGAGGCCGAGAAATCTGCTGCATGTTTTGACCTGCCTTCCCATTACGAGGTGACGGCGTACGGGAAAAAGCTCATCGGTAGCGCCCAAGTCCGCAAGAATGGGGTAGTACTACAGCATGGCGCATTGCCATTGGAAGGGGACGTGTCGCGCCTTGTCGACGTCTTGGCCTTGCAAGAGCCAGACAGAGTTACACTTCGAGGTAAACTCTTAGAGAGGGCAATAGCTTTGGATGAGGTGGTAGGTCGAGTGGTGCCCTTTAATAAAGTGGCAAAGGCTCTAACTGTTGGCTTTAGTAGGGCTTTAAATATAAACTTCACTACAGGGAAGCTGATCCCCTTTGAACGAGAGATGGCTAAGCGTCTCATCATACGATACACTGGGGACGAGTGGACGTTCGTCAGATAGAAAGAGTCGTTCTTTCCTAAATATTTAGGATACCTTTCTTATGGTCAGGTATTCGAGTTGCTTAGGTATAGCGCAGCAGCCGTCTAGATGCTTCACAATGAATCCTTCGTTGTGAGCGTACTTAACCGTGGATCTGGAGGGGAGGACGACCCTGTCGGCACCTGCCTGAATCGCGAGGCGCTCTTCCAGAGTTTTCTCAGCTTTTGGGCGCATACATCCGATGGCGATGCTTGTGTCGCTGTGCATCAACCTCGCCGCGGCCACTGTCTTGGCTATGACCTCGACAGAGGGAGGTGTCACGTTCTCCATGCCTGTCCCCCTAGTTGGGACGAGTGCAATGATGACAATAATGTCTGGGTTGATGTTTCCGATGATCTCTAGCGCCCTAGCTTCTCCCCTGATCTCCCCAAAGTGGAGGCCAGCGCATACGTGAGGGATAAGGTAAGAGACTTGGGCGTCCCTTAAATTGATGAGAGTTTCGGCGTAGTCCTGGACTGTTGCGTCCAGCCCATAGACCTTTTTGATGGTATCGTTGCTCCCGACGACATCCATAGAGACAACGTCAGCTCCTGTGGAGGCTATTTCCTCAGCCTGTCGGGGGTTCAGAAGTCCTGTGTGGAGGTTTACTATGAGAGATGTATTTTCCTTCACCCACGTGATCGCGCTGAGGAACTCTTCGAGGGGAACATGCCCTCTTGGATCCGAGCCGCCGCTCACAAGGACCCCTACCCCGCCCTCCGCATCAAGTCTGGAGCAGTAGTCCTTGAGCTTCTTTGGGGTATCTGTGTTATCCATCCCTGAGAGGAAGTGGCCATTGCAGTGCTCACATTTCAGCGCGCACTTGGCGCCTGTAATCGAGACACTGGGGAACCGGGGCTGGGGGATAAGGAATCGGAGCTCCCGCCCAAGCCGTTCATCCCTCAGGGCTCCAGCGATCTCCAGCATGCTCCCGGGGAGACACTCTAAGGATAGTATGCTCTCCGCCTCATCGACAGAGATATTTCCCTTCTTCAACACGTTCAGATTCAGCAAGCAATCTCCCTCGGGCTCATCACGTGGCGTTATCCTCTACCCCCATTTTAAAACCTTTTTCAACGTGGGATATTCAGGACGTGGGAGTTTAGCTTCTCTAAATAAAAGCGATGTTGTCTGGGAAAGCCGCGGTAGGGTGTTTTGTGTTGCTTCGTTTGAAATAGAACCTTCCATTCATCCTCACAAGTGTGGCAAATTCCAGGAGAACGAAGACCCCCGTATCGGTTGTTACCTTAAAGATTTCTCGCTTTGATAGCTGACCACCAACCTAAATATTTCCCTGAACCTCTCTTTCGCGCGATGCTGTCCCGCGTCATGGTCCATTTTGGGGAGTCGGATAAATGTGGGCTATGCTAGTTGATGATGAACACGCGCGCCACTTTTTGGGGGTCGAGAGGAGTTAAGAAGGAAGAGAAGGCTCCTCCCTTTTCCTATCCTGCTAATGATCAGCATAAGGATGAGAACGAAGTCTACGCGCCTGATCGCGAGAAAGGGGGGCCTCAGGAAATAATTAGCCTCCCAACAACGATGATATTAACCCTCACTAAGATAGTTTTTCTGAAATGGTTTCCGTGCGCGCTGAAAGATTGCTCGATGAACCGATCATCACTAAGGCCACGCATCCGAGCATCGGTGCGAACATTCAAGGGCCCTCACTCATTCGAGTGCCGGACTGGCTGGAAGAGCGGTTAGGTCACTACTACCTTTATTTCGCAGACCACAAAGGTAGCTATATCCGGCTGGCTTTCGCTGATGACCTTCTGGGCCCGTGGACTGTGTATCCCCCGGGGAGTCTAAAGCTGGAGCAGTCAAAGTTTCCCACTACTCCCCTAAAATCCACCCCGGCAAAGGTTGAGGACGCTAGGACACGTGTCAGATCGACGGGCTTAAACTTAGAGGGGTTGGGGCATCACCTCATCAAGGAGTGGACGTGGCCCCACATCGCATCCCCTGATGTCCACGTGGACCACGGAAATGAGCGCATTGTTATGTACTTTCACGGCCTAGAATCCTTTGGCGAGCAGTTGACCCGGGTTGCCACCTCCCTGGATGGAATCAACTTCAATGTTAGACCCGAGATACTTGGTGGAAACTACTGGCGTGCCTTTACCCGAAACCGCTACACATACGCCTTAGCAATGCCGGGGCAGTTCTACCGTTCGAGAGACCCTCTATCCGGATTCGAGGAAGGACCGTTGCTTTTCAACCCGGACATGCGACACGCGGCGCTCCTGAAAGACAACGACACACTGAATGTATTTTGGACACAGGTAGGACACACACCAGAAAGGATCCTGCTGAGCACCATCGACATTTCGGGCGACTGGAAAAGCTGGAAGGAGAAGGATGCAACAGAGATACTTCGACCCGAAACCGACTGGGAGGGAGCAAACGAACCCCTAGAGCCTTCAGTGCGAAGCGTTGCATATGGGCACGCCAATCAACTGAGGGACCCCGCAGTCTACGTTCAAGACGACGATATATATCTACTCTATGCGGTCGCCGGCGAAAGTGGCATCGCGATTGCTAAACTGCACTTCGATTAAGAACGGGGATAAACTCCCCTGAAACTCAAAGAGTGTGCAGAAAAATCCAAGTGGGATGAACGGCAGGACCCTTGAGCTTTTTTCGACCGTCCTCTTCTCGTCACTTTGTTTCTCCGTGAAATGTCTTGCAAAATCCTGAACTCTCGACAACCCCCTGTCAGAACCAAACTTTAGAAACATGTAGTCTTAGCCTTAATCAAGAAAAAGACCTATCCGCACGCGTAGTTCTCCCAAACCAACCGCATTAAATAAGAGCCTCGGGCGGGAGTCGAACCCGCGGCCAACAACTTACGAGGCTGCCGCTCTGGCCACTGAGCTACCGAGGCATACTCACAAAACCCTAGACAATCCCTGATTAAAAATAGCTACGGTTCAATCCCTTGCCCTAGGGTCGCGATCCTCAAGGCACTCTCAAACGTTTTATCTGCATCCTTCCCAACACACACCCGATCACGTATGGCAACGGCAGGGGAGATCGGCGAACGGGCTCTTATAGAGCGCATGCATCGATGGATCACCCCCATGCCCGGAACGCCTCTCCCCTTATGGGAGGACGCTTCTGCCATAGACCTCAGGGATGGCAGAGTCGCCGTCCTGAATACCGATATGCTGGTTTGGGAGACCGATGTCCCTCCTGGGATGACCCCCTACCAGGCGGCGAGGAAGGCCGTTGTCATGAACTTTAGCGATCTTGGGGCAAAAGGAGTCCCACCCCTAAGCTTCATGGCATCCATCGGGATACCCCGAGACCTCGAGGTGGAGATAGTCGAGGAGATGGCCAAAGGATTTGAGGCCGGCACTCGGGAGTACGGGGGATACGTTATCGGAGGAGATACAAATGAAGCCTCGGACATCGTTATTAGCGGAGTCGCCTTTGGTGTTTCATCGAAGGAGAGGATCATGACCCGAAAGGGGGCCAAGCCCGGTGAAATCCTTGCCACCACGGGGCCCTTCGGTCTTACTGCCGCCGCCCTCAAGACCCTCCTCACGGGACTGGAGGCTCCCGAGGGCCTAAAGGAGGCTCTGGTCCAATCAATTTATAATCCGAAGGCCCGGATTCGGGAGGGAATCGCCCTCGCCGAGTCTGGCGCAGTAACTTCCGCCATCGACTCCAGCGATGGACTCTCCGCGAGCCTCCACGACCTCTCCCGGAGCAGCAAAGTCGGCTTCAGGGTTGAGGCCCTTCCGATCCCCCCCGAAGTGGTCGCGTATGCTGATCATCATGAACTAAACCCGGACGATCTTGCCCTTTATGGTGGGGAGGAATACGAGCTGGTCTTCACCGTAGAGGAGGGACGTCTCGAAGAAGCCCGGGAAGCCTTAGCCCTTGTAGGATGCAGACTCCTAGAACTCGGCGTAGCTACCTCTGAAACAGACATCAGAACCGCCAAAAACGGAGTGGAGACCTCTATTGAAAAACGGGGCTGGGAGCACTTTATGGGGGCCTAAATTGGGGCTAGAAACCCCCTTAGAATTATTTTTAGTTAATGAAACATGTTTATACCCTCTCAATATAGGCTTTTTCCATGCTTTCCTGCGTGATTTTTCCTGCTCCATCTTGGGAGGCTGGAAATACCTTTATTCATGAGAAACGCCATGTTTATCACAGGAGGGTTAAAACAGCCTATGAATTCGGCTTCCCTATCCAAAGTTCTAAGCAGAGTCGACGATTGGAGGCTCAAACTCATTGATCTGAGCAGGAGGAATCGCTTAGTCAACTTCAGGCCCACCCGCAGCTCTAATCTTGAGTTTTGTAGACCTAGTATCAACCCTTTCTTCGAGAGACTCGTTGTAAAGGATAAATCTTGGTCGATCTGGGAGCCCCCTGAGGACTCTGGGGAACCCCCACGCAGGATCCGCCCCCGGAAAACCCAGATTGTTCCCAAAGAGATCAAAGCCGCCCGAGTACGTCTGGTCCTTAGGAACCTCTCGAGGCGCTCCGCCTCTGAGTACCGAGAGAGAGGGGTCCGGATCCTCTACGTCGCCTTCGGGACGCTCAGCTGGCGCGAGGTAGGGTCTAACCAGCCCCTTGTCTCCCCCATAGTCCTTACCCCCGTGGAGCTCACCCGGAAGACCAGCAGGGATCCTTACACGGTCCAGATTCCCGCCGTTGAGGACGAGGCTATTCTCAACCCTGCTCTCAGGCTCAAGCTTCACTTAGAGCACAAGATCGAGCTCCCCCCGCTCTTCGACTGGGACGAAAACTCCCTTACAACCTACCTCGCTGAGGTCCAAGAGACTATCCGAGAGACCGGCTGGGAGGTAGAGGACCGGGTTCATATGGGCCTATTTTCGTTCCACAAGCTGGTAATGTACCAGGACCTTATGGATAATGTGGATACCATCATAGAGCACCCCTTAATCCAAGCCCTCGCCGGAGTGAATCCCCCCCCTGTAGCGAGGGGGCCTCTGCCCAAAGCCGGGGAGCTGGACAACCTCGACCCCAAGGAGGTCTTTCAGGTTCTGGACGCTGACAGCAGCCAGCAGCTCTGCATCCAGTATGCTCTTGCAAGGCAGAGCTTTGTGATGCACGGCCCCCCAGGCACCGGAAAGAGCCAGACCATCGCGAACATGATCGGCGAGTTTATCGCCCGGGGAAAGACTGTCCTTTTCGTCAGTGAGAAGATGGCTGCTCTTGAGGTTGTTTACAACCGTCTCCGAGCTCGGAACCTGGAGGATTACTGCCTTGAGTTACACAGCCACAAGGCCAACAAACGGGACGTGGTGGCCGAGCTCAACAGGGCCCTCAACGAACACCTCAAAACTCAGGGCGCGATGAACGAAGAAGACCTAGAGCGCCTTATCGCTAGGCGGAATCAACTCAACGATTATGTGAGTGCACTTCACAACCGCAGAGAGCCCATCGGGTATAACCCCTACCAGATCTTTGAGGCTTTAGTAAGCCTTGAAGAGATCCCTCTTTTTCCAACAGGATTCAGGGCCTTCGACTCCTTGGACCAGAGGAAGCTCCTTGAACTCGAGGACAAGGTCAGGAGGCTCTCCAATGCTTGGAGGGTTGTCGAAGAAGGAGATATCTTTCCATGGAATGGGTGCATCGAGGAAAATTACACCCTAGAGACACGGTCTCAATGGATTCACCTCTTAGAGAACACTATAGCGACGGCAAACGATATGGAAATAGCCTCCGAAGAATACGCTCAGATCCTGGGACTAGAAATCCCAGGCACGATAGAGGAGTACGAGCGTCTCCAGAAGATTACTGAGCTCATTAGCGCGACACCAAGGCCCCTCCGGAAATGGCTTGTAGACGCAGACCTTCGGACTATACAGTCTCTCGTTGAGAAGAGCCGGAAGCAGTGGGGCGAGTACTGGGCCTGGGTGGGGGCCCTCGAAAAGGATTACGATACTAGACTGATCCTCATACCCCCAGGAACTGCGGGCAGGATCGAGGAAGCTTGGGAGGGCCTCGCAGAGCTCCTCGCCCCGATATCGGAGGGTGACGGGGGTCTTCTCAAACACTTGCTGGGTCTGGAAGCCTTCCTGAGGAAGGTCTCGAAGAGGCTCAAGGAGCTGAAGGGGAGCGCCGAACAGATCTCCTCATTCCTTGGGTTGAAGGGAGAAGTTGAAACCCTAGAGAAGGTCACTTTTATTTCCAAGCTCGCCCGAATGTGCAAGACTGAGTTCAGGCCCATGAGGTCATGGCTCGACCGGAGTGGCCTAAATGAGGCCACACAGCTTTTGGAGACACTAAAGAACGATCACTCTCATAGGGAAAAGCTTAGGGAGAGGCTTAAAACCTATGATGCCGCTGTCTTAACCCTGGAACTCGACGAGATAATCGAGTACTTGGAGGGCCCCGGTAGCTCTTTCTTCAGGGTATTGATGCCCAGCTACTACAGGGCCAAGGGAGCCATCTCCAAGGTGACACAGGACGGGGGGTTCCCAGCGACGGCCGTCGAGGATCTCAAGGCTGCGCGAGAACTCCGCGGAATTCTAGAGAAGCTGGACGCAAACCTCGAGAAGGCTAGGAAGACTTTGGGCATCTACTACAAGGGTAAGGACCCCGACTTTGATGGAGCAGAGGTAGCCCTCAAGAACGCCTCCAATACCCTCCGATTAGCCGGGACCTCTAGAGCCCCAAAGACCCTTAGGGACAATCTATCCGTATACTCGGAACCGAACGAGACCCTCCTCCGGTACAGTGAAGCGCTGTCTGGATCCCTTACCGAATGGAGAGCTGACGAAAGGAAGCTACGAGGGGTGCTTCCCTCGAAATTAATGACGAATTCTGGGGTCTCTATGCGGAAAAGTGGCTTCCGGGAGGTGGAATCTTGGGCGATGGACTCGTTGGAAAAGCTTGTAAACCTTTCTAGGTTATCATCGGGAGCGTTGGCAACACGTCTCCACAAGCACCCGGCGACCTTTGTGGGTCTAGTGAAAGACCTGAGGACCGTAGAGGAAATCCAGAGATTCGAGGATGAGGTGGACAGCCGCTCTGAGGAGATGAGGGACATTTTTGGCCTACTCTATAGTGGCCTCAGGACGGACTGGAACGGGGTCCTCGAGGCACTGGGGTGGACTCGGACGCTAATCAGAGCCCTCCCCCGAGGGGTCTCTGAGAGGTTAGCTCAGGGCATCTCTCAGGATGGACCCCCTCTTCCCCCTGATCCCCTTATCGGGGAGAGGTGGAGCAATATTTCTCTATCCTTGGACTCCATCGATGACCGTTTCGAGAGAGAGCTTTGGCCTGAGCCAAGGGGACGTTTGACTCTTGAAAAGGTGAGAACAAGTCTAGGTGTCCTTCGATCCAGGATTGATGACCTCCAGACCTGGGTGGACTTTAACACCCAGGAGACCGAGATCAGGAATGCAGGGCTCGGGCAATTCCTTGAGATCCTCATAGCCGAGAGGGTCGAGAGGGATCGTCTTGTAGACGTCTTCAGGAAGGCCATGTACCAGGGGCTCTTGGATGCCGTATTTAAGGAGGATGCAGTCCTCAAGAATTTTAGGGGACAGGACCATGAGCAGCTCATCAAGGATTTCCAGGATCTGGATCTCCGTTTCATTCAATTGACCTCCCAAAGGGTGATCGAGATCGCCAACGAGCAAAAGCCCCAGGGGGTCTTCGTTCAAGCCCCAGACTCGGAGATCACTGTGTTGATGCGGGAGGCTGCGAAGAAGCGTCGCCATATGCCCTTGAGGTACTTATTCGAGCGTATCCCGAATCTTGTTAGGAGGTTGAAACCCTGCCTTATGATGAGCCCTATCAGCGTGAGCCAGTTTCTGATCCCCACGGGGGCCCAATTCGATCTCGTGGTCTTCGATGAGGCCTCTCAGATCTACACCGAGGATGCTGTGGGCTCCATCTACCGGGGGGATACCCTAGTGATCACCGGGGATCCGAAGCAGCTTCCGCCCACCCCCTTTTTTCAACATACTATAGATGATGACTTTGACTGGGACGAGGAGGGCTACGAGTTTGACGTCTTCGACAGCGTCCTCGATGAGTGCATGAGTATCGGCCTCCCTGTCAGGATGCTAAAATGGCATTATCGTAGCAAACATGATTCCTTGATCAGCTTCAGCAACGACAGATTTTACAACGGCAATCTCGTGCTTTTCCCCTCCTCAAGGATGGACTCAGACCTAGGTCTCGAGCTAATCCACGTTAAAGACGGCCTTTACGACAGAGGGGGCAGGAGAAATAACGTGAGGGAGGCCGAAGTAGTGGCTGATCTCGTCTTCGAGCACTTCGAGAGGCACCCTGAGAAGACACTTGGCGTGGTCACTTTCAGTTTGAGCCAGATGAATACCGTGCAGGACGCCGTGGAAGTCCGGCTCCAGGAGCATCCCACGTTCGAGAAGTTCTTCGTAGAGGATAGGCTCGACGGATTCTTCGTAAAGAATCTAGAGAACGTTCAGGGTGACGAAAGGGACGTCATGATCTTTAGCGTTGGATATGGCTACGACACAAATGGCAAGATAACGATGAACTTCGGTCCTCTCAACAAACAGGGGGGAGAGCGTCGCCTTAATGTAGCTGTAACCCGTGCCCGGGAGAAGGTGGTTCTTGTGAGTAGCATCAAATATGATGACATCAACCTCCAGGCAACACAGGCCGAGGGGGTTCACAGTCTTCATCATTATATGAGGTTTGCTGAGAGGCGCCCCCGGAACCTTAAGGACGTTGAGGCCCAAGAACATATCCTCATCTCCCAGTTGGACGAAAAGGTTGCCGAGGAGGTGAATCGCCTAGGTTACAAGACGGTGCCCTTGGTGGGCTCCGGGGCGTTCAGGGTGGACCTAGGGGTTTTAGACCCGGCTGATCCGAGTAGGTTTATCCTGGGCATCATGTGCGACGGGGAGAACTATGTGACCGCTGACACAGCCCGGGACAGGGATCGCCTTAGAATCCAGGTCCTGGAGAACCTTGGGTGGAGGATCCACCGTATCTGGGCTCCTGACTGGGTGCAAAGGCAGGATACCGAGGCGCAGAGGCTAGCGAAGGCTCTCAAAGATGCCAACGAGGAACCCAGACAGGAAGCGACGAAAAAGGCCTTGAAACCTCCCACCACGCAAAGGAACATCCTTAATCAGGTGAAGGTAGTGGACACCCCCCCAGGGGAGCTTCCTGGTGTGGAGCCCTATAGGTTTGTGAAGCTGAAACCCGATTACCTTTTCACTAGATACTCTCCGGATCACAGGGAGCGATATTTGAGGGAGTACCACTCCGAAGTGAGGCGGCTCCTACCCCAGCTGGTTAAAGGGGAGGGGCCCATCCACGTGGAGCTCGCGTTTAAGAGGATGAACAACGCCTTTAGGCTGAGCCGGGCAACGAACGCATTTAGAGTGGCCTTCCAGGAGGAGGTAGAAGTACTCGAGAAAGATCAAATTGAAATGAAGGGCGATTTCCTCTGGCCAAAGGGAATTGATTCAGTCCGGGTGAGAGCCCCGGTAGATGGCGTTACCGAGAGCTTCAGGCCCATAGAGTACATCTCCCCTGAGGAGATACTAAAGGCGTTGACTATGGTCACCGGGTACTCCTTTGGGATAAGGAAGGAGACTCTACTCAATGAGACAGCACGCCTCCTCGGATTCAAGCGGATGGGACCTAAAATTCTGGAAGCCTTGCAGCTAATCTATCATAGGGCTCTTAACTCCGGAAAGATAGGTCTAGAGGACAAACTCGTGGTCCTCAAGAAGCGTTAATTGAAGAATCTGGCGCCGCCGATCGGATTCGAACCGATGACCAACTGGTTAACAGCCAGACGCTCTACCGAGCTGAGCCACGGCGGCAAAGTCTACAAGCATATGGTAATACCCATATTAATCTTTGACTAGTATCGGTCGGCTACAATTCTAGACACTAAATCCCATATTTATCCTATTTTTATTGGATGCAAACAGTTTTTCACCGTTTTCCAAATTATTGAGAACGCGACAAACTTTTAATAGGTACGTTCAACAAATAGCACACCTAAATCTAAGATATTTGGAGGAGTCAAAATGTCGAGATCGAACACCGTTTTCATTGGTAGAAAACCGGTCCTAAACTATGTGCTAGCTTGCATGGTCTTGCTCAAGAGCGCTGAGAAGGAAGTCTTCATTAAGGCGAGGGGAAGATCGATCAGCACAGCGGTTGGCGTGGTAGAAGTGATCAAGAATAGGTTCGTAAACGACTTGAAGGTCTTGGACATCAGCATTGGAACCGAGAGGCTTACATCTCCTGACCGAGATCAACCAACTAATGTGAGCAGTATCGAGATAAAGGTCATGAAATGAGAATAGCCAACTTGGTGTCTGACATCTGGCTTCTCTGGGAATCGCCGGAGGAACGGCCAAGTGCAAACACAACTATGTGAGTTCTGCTTGAAGAGTGGGATGCTCTGCAACATGTGTCAGGAAAAGGTCAATACAGGTGTAGTTAGCGATCTTTATCTGAAGGTGGCCCAGTATCTGCTAAAAGTCGAGAGAAAGAATCCCCAGCTCCAGAAGGGGAGGCTGGAGAAGGTGATCGATGTGGGGGGCTTCCTCGTCCTCGTGGTTGGACGGGGGGACCGTAACAAATTCATGGGGGATACCGGGAGGCTCCCCAGGGACGTGGGCGATGAGTTCAATCGAAGGGGCTTAGTCATAGAGGATGGTCTCAACGACCGGGGGTTCCTCGAGGACCTGTTCACGGGGCAGCACATTATTACCATAAACATTATCTGGCTCCCAGATGGCACCACGGAGACTCGAGTCGTACTTCAGGGACGCGGGGCTCGGCGCCTGAGCCTAAAGAGGCTTAACGCTTTGACGAGGATCGCGAAGGGGGTCCGGAACATGGACCTCAGGGTAGAGTACGTCTTCTGATCCACCAAAGTTCTTATTACTCAAGAGATTGTTAGCCCATAGGCTCTACAAGGATAGGTGTGTTACCTAGATTGTTTGAACGAGTTTACATTGAGGACTCCAAGGGGATGTTGGGGGAAACGGTCACCATCGCCGGATGGGTCACCCGGTCCCGAGATCTCAGGAAGATCATATTCATTGTGCTCCGGGACAAGACTGGAGACATCCAGATCACGGTGAAGAAAAATGGTTCCAATGATTTCGGTGATCTCGTCTTGGGCCGGGAGGATGTCCTCAAGGTCACTGGGAGGGTGGTGGAGACCCAGGTCGCCCAGGCAGGGATCGAGTTCATCCCGGACAGTATCGAGGTCCTGAATAAGGCACAGCAGCCTCTCCCTTTTGACCTGTTCGGCCCGGTGAAGGCAGAGATTGATACGAGACTCAACTATCGTTTCATGGATTTCAGGAGGCCAAGAAGCAACGCAATCTTTAGGGTACAGGACACTCTTCTGACGTCTTTCAGGAGGTTTCTCACGGACCAGAATTACCTTGAGTTTCAGCCCCCCTGTGTTATAGCTTCTGCGTCTGAAGGGGGAGCCGACCTGTTCAGACTCCCCTACTTCGAGAAGGAGGCGTTCCTCGCACAGAGTCCCCAGCTCTACAAGCAGATGTGTGCTATCAGTTTCGAGAAGGTATACACCATCACACCGATCTGGAGAGCGGAAAAGTTCAACACCCCTACCCATCTCAACGAGGTACGTCAGATGGATATTGAACAGGCCTTCGCCGACGACGAGACGGTGATGAAAGTACTGGAGGAGATCTTTGTCCATATGCTCACAGATGTTAATGAAAAGTGCCCCAAGGAAATGGAGCTCCTGGAACGGGAGATCATCATTCCCGAGTTACCCTTGAAGAGGATCACATACACCGAGGCTGTGGAGATGCTACAAGCCTCCGGAGAGGAGATAGCATGGGGTGACGACTTCTCGAAGCCCCAGGAGAGGAAACTCACAGAGCTGGTGGGGGATGAGGCGTTCTTCATGAAGGATTGGCCCAGTGTCCAGAAGGCCTTCTATGCTATGCCTTATGAAGATAACCCCGAGGTAGTCCACGCCTTCGACCTATTATACAGCGGAGTTGAGATTAGCAGTGGCACCATGAGGATTCACATCCCTGATCTTCTGAGGGAGCAGCTCCGGAAGAAGGGGCTCAATCCAGACAACTTTTTCCACTACATCGAGAGCTTCAGTTACGGGGCGCCCCCCCACGCAGGGTGGAGCATCGGGTTAGAGAGGCTCACCATGACTGTAACGGGGATGAAAAACATCCGGGAATGCTGCATGTTTCCTAGGGACAGAGACCGGTTGGTGCCCTAGGTGGGCAAAAACTCCTTCGGGTACAAGATGTGCATCGTTCTCCGAATGGACCTCGGGATGAGCACCGGGAAGCTTATCGCCCAGGCAGCACATGCCGCCGTCGGGGCATCGGATCTCGGTAAGAAAGAGAACCATAAGGCCTGGCGCAACTGGAGGGATAAAGGGGCCAAGAAGGTGTCATTAGAGGCCGAGTCCCTCAAGGAGCTCAAAGAACTCCAGAGTAAGGCAGTTGATCTCGATATCGTTAACATCATCATCCAGGACGCTGGCCACACCGAGGTGCCAACAGGTACCATCACCGCCCTGGGGTTGGGCCCGGATAAGTCTGATCTGCTAGACAAGGTTACGGGCTCGCTGCCGCTCATCTAGTAGGACGCCTAGTCTTTTCCCTTGACGAACATGGGCTTGAATCCGTCGAGTAGGGTGATTAGTGTGTCAGCGAACCCAGGAAGAAACCACTTGCTAATAGTAATAATAAGGATCGCAATGCCAATGACTCCATAGATGAAGCTTATCGGATAGTGGTAGGTATCTACCGTGGGATTCGTGAAGAACCATGTGAACGGAGGCAGATTGAAAGCCGTTAGGTAGACTATGATGAAGATTCGGGACAAATTCATGAGAAAGACAAGGACCCACCCGAATGCGAGGCTAATGGCCTTCCTTTGCCAGCTCCCTCTGTTAAGGGGTAGGATCAGGGCGACTAGGACACCCCAAACATGAATCGCTGTGCACTCCCGTATGATGATGACGTAGACGTCCCGGGCGCCCCCCATAAGGCTCAAATATGCGAGTCCATTGTCGACCCCGTTGCTTGAGGAGAGTTTCAGTAAGGTAAAAATTCCCGTCATGATCTCGGCTGTGAGCCTTTCGAGCCATGCGCTTGGGACGAGCTCGAACCCCCATGCAATAGTAAGGAATAATAGGATATAGAACAGAGTAGCCCGCATAGGCTCTGGGAGGCCTCTGACCGTCATTTTCTGTAATAGTTGTCCGAAAATGAAATATATTTTTTTTGGCAATTCTGAAGTATCCCCAACAGAGCTCAAGGAAACGTTTCTCGCGGGAGTTTTCTGTAATGCTTAACAATCTACATTATATCAACCAAAACCCAGTATCACCAAATGGTGATCTGTGTAAATGTGCTGTTTGCGACGAAAAAACTCAAGCCTAGGGACCTTTAAACCCACATCCAGGACAGGTGTATGCCCTCCCAAAGAGTCTACACCTTTCACATCGTAAGATGGAGACGTTACCGCAGCTGGGGCACTGAAACTTTACGGTCTTCTCGCCGGGGGCTGTCCTCTTACTGCAGGAGATACAGGATGGCATTTTGCTCAGCTTACTATCAAGCCCACAGCCGATTATTTAAAGGTTAAATCGGCTCTTGAACTCCTCCAAGGCGAGGTGGCCAACAGTGCCCGTTAGGACCCGAAGCATCCCAGGGTGGGTGAGAGCCTTCCTGAGAAACTCGCTTTGAAGGTCCATATCGCCTTCTGCAATGAACTTCTCCAGGATCGGCTCAAGGCCAGCTGACTTGACTGATGCGAAAATCTTATTCATCCGGGGATCAGGAATGGAGTTTAGGAACCTCCGCATCCTGAGCATTGAGGAGAACTCCCCTCCAAGAGCCTCCCGCCACCTTTTATCGTATCGTCTGAGGAAACTCGCAGAGTAGTCTCCCTCTTCGAGGGCCTGAATCGCCGTCTCAGCAGCTATTATCGCGCACATACCCCCTAAGATGACTCCTCCCCCCGTGGTAGGTTTCGTGTGACCAGCAACATCCCCAACCAGGAGTATTCCTTCCCCGTGTGTCTTGTCAATAGGTCCCCCGGTTAGCACGGGCCATCTCGTGGGCTCTTCGCACTTCGAGAGCCCAAATCGGGCCTTGATGAAGCTCCTGAGGAGTTCCAAGGCGTCCCCCTTACTAGTAGCAAGGCCGCAGCGTATCTCGTCCTCTCCGTTTGGCACCGCCCAGGCGAACATTCCCTCTGCTAGTTTCTTCCCGAACCAGACTTCTACCATGTCAGATTCCAGTTGGGCGCCGGGGACGTTGGCGTTGATGCCCGCCAAGATACCGCTTTCCGGTTTATGGAGCCTCACTTTTTTAGCTAGAGCGCCAGAAACGCCCTCTGCATCGATCACTATACTTGCTTCGATTTCTAGGTCTCCCCTGACCCCGACAACCTTGCCGTTCGTAATGATAAAATCTCGGATACGGTGTTTTGTCTCGATCTCAGCCCCTGCGTCCCTCGCGGCATCAGCAAGATGTTTGTCAAAGACGGTTCTGTCCACGATGTAAGCCCGGGTCTTCCTGCCCATTATCCTGATCCCAGTGCCGTTCGGGGCGAAGGCTGTGCCTCCCTTGATCTCATGCCTGAGAAAATCGATGTTTGGTTCCACCCCGATGCGATTGAGTCCCTCGATGCTCAGGACCCCTGCACAGTGGTTAGGGGTACCTATCTTCGGATGCTCCTCGAAGACCTTGACTCGAATGCCTTGAGCAGCAAGCTCCCGGGCAGTGATGAGTCCCGCGGGCCCACCGCCGACGACGGCTACCTCCGTCCTCAAGGGGACTTCCCTAGCCGGCCCGCTTTATGATCTCGGTGTATTCGACCATGGCGATATCATCATAGTAGCGTTGGATATCGAGGGCAACGCCACTCTTCGCGATCTGGATGTTATCCCCAAAGAAGATCTCGTAGGGAATCTCGATTTTGACCTTTGTCTTCATTATCTTGATCTTGAAGAGGCTTAGATCAATTCCCATGAACCGACGCCCTAGGAGAGCCCTAATCTTATCCTCGTCGTTATCATGTTTGACACTAGGCTTGACATGGTAGACGATTCTTCTGCCTGCAAGAGGATGGTTGTAATCAAGCTGGATTCTACCCCCACCCATACTCCGAACAACTGCGGTTCTACCGTCTAGCGTCAATTGCTGCCCTACGACAGGGTTGATCCCTTTTGATCTGAGGACCCTGAAGGGGACCATCCTCACATTCTCCGGGTTCCTCTCTCCGAAGGCCTCCTCGGGGGGAATTTCTACCTCGGCTGTCTCCTGGAGCTTGAGGCCGACGAGGCGATCATCTAAGCCCTTGAGGACCCAGCCTTCTCCTATGACAACTAGCTTTGAGCCGTAGGTTTTCTCTTCTTCATGTATGTTCTCTCTCTTAGCGAGCTCCTCGTCTGTGGTGTCAAAAATCTCGTCAGTTTCCAGTGTCCTCCCGGTCATCTCCACTAGGATAAAGTCACCCTTCTCGATGACGGGCTCCTTCTTCTTTTTCTTGAGTTTCTCTTCTTTCACTGGCTGCTCTTCGGGAGCCGCCACAGGACCCTCTACGGGGTTTT
>PBSW01000083.1 GCA_002726865.1 Candidatus Bathyarchaeota archaeon | reverse complement strand
TATGTTTATATTTTCTAAATGTAGTCGTATTGTGTCTAACTGCGCGCGCAAAATATCTTAGGTGCTTTTATACCTCAAGGTAGAAGCCCGCCCTGGGCTCCATCACGCGTGTCCGTCAGGACACCAAGAAATTGCTGAACAGACTTTGGGAATTAATTGTCAACTTCGATAGCACGCGAGTCAATGTGTCTATGTGAAGAATGTTATGATATCCTCGTCCATGGGGCGGTGGGAGAGCCTCACCTTCTGGCCTCCGTGCTTGACGCTCTTCCCCCAGATCCGGGTATAACGGAGCTGGTCCTTAAGCCCCCGATGGATCTTGTCTGTCACATCCCCAATGGTTGACCCGTTTCTGATAATGAGGGGCTCCTCGAAGTCGGGAGCCTCACCTCGGGGCTTCATGTATAACTTTATTAGATCTAGCTTGTTGAAGACCCAGTCCTTGAGCAGTTCAAGGTTATAATCTGTGTCTGCGCTGATAGGTAGAAAATCGAAGTCGAATTCCCCCCTGATTCTGGAGATGTCATGGGCCTCTACCATATCCACCTTATTGAGAACCGTCAGGGTCGGAACGTAGATCCTATTCCTGAGCAGCACATCTATGAGCTGATCGTAGGTCGCATCCTCCCGCACTACAACCCGGGCATTATGGTATCTATACTCTCGAAGGATCTCCTTGATCCCCTCAGAATCCATATGAGTCATACCAACCAAGTCGGTGATGATGACGCCTCCCGATCCCCGCTTCTGGATTCTGATATAAGGGAGATGCTCGTCGGGCCTCACCCCAATGGCTCTGAGCTCGTCTAGGAGAACCTCCCTCATGTTAGGGTTGAATACATCAACCATAAGAAGAATCAGATCAGCGGACCTTGTCGTGGAAAGGATCCGTTTCCCCAGCCCCCGCCCCTTGCTGGCCCCCCTGATGATCCCAGGGATGTCAAGAATCTGGATCCTAGCGCTGTTATGACTGAGCATGCCAGGAATAACTGTTAGCGTGGTGAAGTCATAAGCGCCAACTTTTGAGTTACTATTGGTGAGGTGATTCAAGAGGGTGGACTTTCCCACGCTAGGCAACCCGAGGAGCACGATAGTGGCGTCCCCGTCCTTCCTAACAGTATATCCCGCCCCTCCCCCACCGGATTTCCTAAGGGATATCGCCTCCAGCTCTTCCTGGAGCCTCGCCCGCCTCGCTTTGAGCACCCCAAGATGCCGCTCGGTCCCCTTGTTGACAGGGGTACGGCTAATCTCCTCTTCGATCTTCTTGATCTTCTCGGGGATGCCCATTGCTGAAATTTCACAGCGAGAACACACAAAAACATTATCCTTTTGGGTTGACCCACTCGCCCCCTCTGAATATGTTTGAAGAGAATATAGACTCCGAAAGGCTTACTTTCATGGTATGCCGGACCTAGGCGCGCGTCTTTCAAGAGAACTTTGAGGCATATCATCTATGGAAACTAGCCGTTAAAGGCGAGCGCAAACTTGGGAGGCACGGACAAAAGTCTGTAGGCCTCCTAAAATGCGGCTGCTTGATAAGGAAAGACTCCTAGTTATTTTCAACGATGGCTATCAAATTTCAGTCTATTTTTCGGGGGTTCGAAGACGGTTTTTTCCCATCAAAGATAGGTGCATCCTTCTAAGGTATGCTTTTATAGATTTATCAGATACAATTTCAAGAATAATAACGTATCCGATATCGGAAGTGATATTGTATAAACAGTACATCAAGAGGCAAGTATCCACGAATAGGCGTACCCAGGGGGCTCCTGAGACATCTTAGCTTCCAGTTCCTGAAGGAGGGACCAATATCGGGGAGCGAGATTGCGGACAAAATTGAGGAGTTCGCGGACTGGAGGCCCAGCCCAGGAAGCATCTATCCCCTGCTTTCCCATATGCAGGAGAAGGGGCTAATCAAGGTTCACCTGGACGAAGACCCCAACCTGAAACGGTTTAAGATAACTGATGCCGGCAGGGAGTATGTTAAGGAGGTCCTCTCCCATGGAGATCACCTGAAAAGCAGGAACTTGAACCTCCGGAAGATGTACTGGAGGATCCACATGGGGATGCCTGGAGAACTCTACGAGAGCCTTGGAGCCCTGCTGGACGCAGTTGAGGAGAACTATATGATGCACAAGGGGAATGACGAAGCATCCGAAGGGTTAAAGGCCGCGCTGGACTCCGCCGTCAACGAGATCAGGGAGATTGACTCCTAGACTATGGGGGACTTTGGAAAAGTTCTCAAGTATCTCTACCCTCACAAGAAAGAAGCCATCATTGCATCGGTAATGTTAGCCTTCGTCGTCATAGCTGACCTATCCATCCCCCGGATGGTTCAAACCATCATCGATAACGGCGTCGCCCAGCAAGACATGAACATCATCCTGTGGACGAGCCTATCCATGATCGGGGCGAGCGTCCTTAGCGCAGCCCTATCCATTGCAAACACCTATTACTCTGTGAAGGCGTCCCGGGGATTCGAGGCGGACCTCCGGGAGGCGATATTCAAGAAGATTCAGACCTTCAGCTTCGGCAACCTGGACGACCTCAACACGGGGCAACTCCTCACGAGACTCACCAGCGACCTTAACATGATCCAGACAGTGGTTTCAATGGGGCTCAGGATGTTCACCAGAGCTCCCCTCATGTTCCTGGGGAGCTACGGGATCATGTTCGCCACCAACCCCAGCCTCGCATTAGTGATCCTCGCCCTGCTGCCGGTTACCTTGGTACTACTCTTGTTTTTCATCAGGCTTTTGAGGCCCCTCTTCTCCAAGGTCCAGGAGCGGCTGGACTACCTAAACCAAGTTCTCCAGGAGAATCTCACGGGGATCCGGGTTGTTAAGGCCTTTGTTAGGAGCGACCATGAGAACCAGCGGTTCGAGAAGGCCAACACCGAGCTCTTTGAGATCTCCCTAAAGATGACCCAGTACATCAGCACATTCTTCCCCATTATCATAACACTGATGAACTTGGGCACCGTCGCCATCATTTACTATGGCGGACTCCAAGTATTCACGGGCACTACCTCGGTGGGCCAGATCATGGCCTTCACCAACTACCTGTTTGCAACGATGTTCCCCGTCCTCATGCTCGCCATGATGGCGGCTCACTTCTCGGGAGCCGGCGCATCGGCGACCAGGATCATGGAAGTCGTTAACTCTGTGTCGGAGGTCCAAGACAGTCCAGACGCCGTGTCCTTAGACGATATCCGGGGGAGAGTGGCATTCGAGAACGTGACATTCTCCTACAGGGACGATGGGGGAGATCCCGTCCTCACCGGCATCAGCTTCACAGCAGAGCCAGGAGAAAAGGTGGCCCTCCTCGGCCAGACTGGCTCTGGGAAATCCAGCCTCATCAATCTGATCCCCAGGTTCTACGATACTAGTGGAGGGCGCGTCACGGTAGACGGGGTCGACGTTAAGGACATTAAGATATACAATCTCCGAGGCCATATAGGGATCAGCCTCCAGGAGGCAATCCTTTTCAGCGGCACCATCAGGGACAACATAAAGTATGGGAAGCCCGACGCCTCAGAGGAAGAGATGCTCGAGGTAGCCAAAATCGCCCAGGCCCACGATTTCATCATGGCGTTTCCCGAGGGCTACGATACCATAGTGGAACAGCGGGGGGTCAACCTAAGCGGAGGCCAGAAACAGCGCCTCGCGATAGCCCGGGTACTCCTCGTGAAGCCCAAGATACTGATATTGGACGACAGCACCAGCGCCGTCGACGTCGAGACGGAGGCTGAGATCGAGAACGCCTTGGAGTCTCTGCTAGGAGACACAACCAGCTTTATAGTTGCCCAGAGGATCAGCACCGTCCTCAAGGCCGACAAGATACTGGTCCTGGACGACGGCAAGATCGCCGCCGAGGGGAGACACGCAGAGCTCATGGACACGAGTTCCATATATCAGGAGATATTTGAGAGCCAGCTCGGCGACGGGGGTGCTGAGGATTGAGAGACCAAGGGAGACGGGGAGGCAGAGACGGGAAGCTACAGACCCGCCCTAGATCAATGATGGGTAGAGGCCCTCATTCAGGGGGCGCCATCGAGAAGGCCAAGGATTCGAGGGGAACCTTCAACAGGCTTGTAAGATATCTAGGTGACTACCGGGCCCTTCTGGTGATCATCTCAGTGTTGACCGCGGTGAGCTCGTTGCTTGCCCTAGCGGGGCCATACCTCATCGGGGTGGCCATTGATACCACAATTATCCCGGGTGACCTCCAGGGGCTTATCAGGATTTCCATACAGCTCGCTGGGATCTACCTGTTTAGCTCCCTAGTATCCATAGCCTCGGGGTGGGTCATGGCCATCATCAGCCAGAGAAGCCTCAGGAAGCTGAGGAGGGAGCTCTTCGAGCATATGCAGACCCTAAGCATCAGCTTTTTCGACGGGAGAATGTCCGGGGACCTTATGAGCCGGCTCACCAACGACGTGGACGCGATCGGGAGGGCCATCTCCCAGAACGTGACAGCACTCATCAGCAGCGCCATCACCCTTGTAGGAATCCTTGTGATGATGTTTGCCCTCAACGCCTGGTTGGCATTAGCGAGCCTCGTCGTCTTCCCGGTGATGGTGACCCTCACTGCCGTGGTGGGTAAGAGGACCCGTACAGGGTTCCGGGCCCTGATGGCCGAGATGGGCTCCCTCAACAGCATCATGCAAGAGACCATCACAGGGCAGAGGGTGGTCATCGCCTTCGAGCAGCAAGAGTCCGTGAACAGGAAGTTCGACTCATTCAACGAGACCGTGAAGGAGATCAGTGTAAAGGCGAACACCTACGCGATGCTTATGTTCCCGCTGATGAGCATACTGAGCAACGCCAACATCGCCATCGTGGCAGGCATAGGCTCCTGGATGACCCTCCAGGGGATGGCCACGGTAGGCCTCATCGCGACATTCATCACCTACAGCAGGCGCTTCGCCGATCCCCTTCGCCAGTTCAGCAACATCTACAACAGCATCCAGTCAGCCCTCGCAGGGGCCGAGCGTATCTTCGAGGTCATCGACACTGTGCCAGATCTGACGGATGCGCCAGATGCCATCACAGTGGACGACTTTCAAGGCCTTGTCGAGTTCCAGGACGTGGATTTCGAGTACGTTAAGGGAGTTCCTGTGATCAAAAACATTAGCCTCCGGGCTGATCCCGAGCAGACCATTGCCCTTGTGGGCCCCACGGGGGCGGGAAAGACCACGATTGTGAACCTTCTTACCCGGTTCTACGATATCAAGGGTGGAAGCATCAAAATCGACGGCACCGATATTAGGGAGATGCGGAAAGGCGACCTGCGGCGCCAGCTGGGCATCGTGCTCCAAGACGTCTTCCTATTCAGCGGCACGGTGATGGAGAACATTAGGTATGGCAGGTTAGATGCCTCCGACGGGGAGTGCATCCATGCAGCAGAACTCGCAAACGCGGACAGCTTCATACGACGCCTCCCAAAGGGCTACGAGACACAGCTCAACGAGAGGGCCGGTAACCTGAGCCTGGGCCAGAGGCAACTCATCAACATCGCCCGGGCACTCGTCGCCGACCCCGCGATACTAATCCTAGATGAGGCCACCAGCAGCGTTGATACCCGTACCGAGATCCAGATACAGAAGGCATTCCGCAACCTCATGAGGGGGAGGACGAGTTTTGTCATCGCCCATAGGCTGAGTACCATCCGCCGTGCGGACAGGGTTCTTGTCATCGACGACGGGGAGATTATCGAGCGGGGCACCCACGGAGAGCTCATGAAGATGAGGGGTTTTTACTACAGAGTCTATATGAGTCAGTTTAAGGGCACCAATGGTGGTGACCTAAAGCCCATCAGACTCACCCCCGCGGAGCCCCAGAGACTCCATATCCATCAAAGCGAACCCCAGATGATTGGGCATGGGCCAAAGTCTGTCAGGGGGCACGAGAGATTACTGGAGATCGTGGATATCTTTATTAAAAAGGGAGCCACCTCCCCCGAGTCAGCGATGACATCAGAGGAGCTGGGGCTCCCCCCCAAGTTTTGGATGATGCTCCAAGATCATATAGGCCAGTCGGGGCTCCTCGTGGAAAACCAAGGCAAGTACTACATCTCCCAGGAACAGCTAAAACAGATGCGGAGACGGTTTGGGGGTAGATAGGGTTAGTCCAAATTGCCCCGGACTCAATTTTCTCCCTTTTTTCTCGTACTCTCGGCCTTAAAAACATAATCTGACTCCGTCGTCTACCGTTTTCAGACCATTATCCGAAGCTTCTTTATCCCCTTTGCAGATATTTCCAGTACCCCAGGCGAGGCATTCAAGTTGATCTCTCGGGGGGAACAATATGGTGATGGATCCTTCAAGGCTTATAGCCAAGGACTGCGAGAGGGCCCAGACCAATAAGGAGATCTACAACATCTCGGAGGCGAGATATTGCCGCGAGGTCTGTCAGTTCTACAGGGACGGCGAATGCACCAAGGATGGTCGCTGGACGAAAGTTTGATGTAGAGACTCGTATTCTCACTTTTTCCTCCATTTAAGACCCAGGGGCCTATGGGTGAACGTTCTGTTCCCCCCGGCGGCATAGTTAACTACGGTGTGTCCCCCGCCCCTGAGGTAGTACTTATAGGTGGTGAGCCCCTCGAGGCCAGTTGGCCCCCGGACGTGGATCTTCCCCGTGCTTATCCCGAGCTCTGAGCCGAATCCGTACCTGTATCCATCGGCGAACCGGGTTGAGGCATTCCAGAAAACTCCTGCTGAGTCCACGGACTCTAGGAATTCGAGAGCGGTATTCTCGTTGGAGGTGATGATGGCGTCGGTGTGGTGAGAGCCGTAGGTGTTGACGTGGTCAACAGCTTCCTTCATGGTATCTACGACCTTGATAGCGACAACGTAATCGAGATACTCCGCACCCCAGTCCTCGTCGGTCGTATCGAGCACCCCGTCAGTCACGATCTCTCGAACCCTTGCATCCCCCCTCACCTCCACACCCCTACGCAGGAACCGGTCCACCATTCCCGGTAGGAAGCGGGGAGCGACCTCCTTGTGGATCAGAATAGCGTCCACAGCATTACAGACTGAGGGGTACTGAACCTTGGCGTCGTAGCAGACGTCAATGGCCATAGAGACGTCGGCCTCAGAGTCCACGTAGACGTGGCAGACTCCCTCTGCGTGTCCCATAACGGGTATCCGGGTATTGTTCTGGATATATCGGACAAACTTGTTGCTCCCCCGGGGCACGATAAGGTCCACCTGGTCGTCCATTTTTAGGATCTCACCCACCTCCCTTCTTTCTTCCACGATGTGAATCCAGCCCCCGGGCACAACGTTAGTAGACTCCCGGATGATCTCGAATAGCCGCAGATTCGTGTTCTGGGCCTCGCTCCCTCCCTTCAGTAGGACGCAGTTCCCGGACTTTAGGCAGAGGCTTGCGATCTGTACCAAGGCATCAGGCCTAGACTCGAAGATTACGGCGATCACCCCGATAGGGGAGGATACACGGAAGAGCTCTAGGCCTTCGTCCAGCTCCATGGCATAGTCAGTCTTACCCAGGGGGTCCTCCTGGGAGGCAACTCCCCGTACCATCTCGACTATTCCACGAATCTTTTCAGGGTTTAACTCGAGGCGCTTGAGCATAGCGCCCGTGATCTCCCCTCTCTTAAGCATCTCCTCGGCAGCCTCGAGGTCCCGGACGTTGGCCTTCAGGATGGTCTCCCTTTGGCTCCAGATTCCTTCGGCCACTTTTTCAAGTTCATTGATCCTGACGGCTCCCGGGAGCTTCGCGAGGGCATATGAGGCCTCTCGTGCCATTTTCGCTTTCTGGGTGATATCACTCATCATTGTCTCCTCGGTTAGGCAGGAATAGGGTGCCTATCTCCCCTTTGAGAACCTTAGCCAAAGCATTGGGAGTGTTAGTATTAGCAATGACCGTAGCGATTCCGCCCTGGGAGAGACGCTTCGCTGCCTGAACCTTAGTATACATGCCACCGAATCCCTTCCCCGCGTGGCTGGCCCAGCCCTCAACCTCCTCAGTGATCTCCTCCACAATGTCTACGAGCTCACCCTCATCGTCAGAGGGGTTGCCTGTGTATAACCCGTCCACATCAGTGAGGATCACCATGAGCTCGGCCTTTGCCCCCAGGGCCACGAAAGAGCCTAGAGTATCATTATCCCCCACCTTGATCTCCTCTGTGGCCACGGTATCGTTCTCGTTGATGATGGGTATAACCCCCCAATTGAGGAGAGTCTCCAAGGTGTTGGAAAGATTCTCCCTGCGTTCCTTGAATGTGAAATCCTCCATGGTGAGGAGGAGCTGGGCAATGGTCTGTCCGTAGTTATTGAAAAATATCTCGTAGGTTTGCATCAGGATCGCCTGGCCCACAGCTGCTGCTGCCTGTAGCTCATGGATCACCTCAGGCCTTTCCAGTCGCCCCAGCTTACCCAATCCTGCCCCGATGGCCCCCGAGCTGACTAGGATAGGAGTCCTTCCCTGTTCCCTCTCTCTCATTAGCATGCTCACCAAGTTCGCCACTTTCCCTATGTCGAGCCTGGAGCTGTTGTCGGTAAGGCTGCTGGTGCCTACCTTGACGACGAATCTCTTCGTATTCTCCAGTGAACTAGAACGATTAGTGTACTCTTTGTTCATGAAAGCCACCACGGGGGCTGATCCCTAACCGAGGATCAAGCGCACTTAGGTATGCCATGGACCGGCGGCAGAGCTAGACCCATTAGCCAAAGATTAATGTCGAACGGACCGTCGGAGGATACCTTCATAAGTGTATTTATTGGGAAATGGTTATTCTATAAAAAGAGTGTCATAAACCTACTTGCTGGGAGATCTAAAGAAAAAAGAGAGATTAGAGGCTCATCTCTAGGATGCCGCGTTTCACCAGCATATATACAAAGACCATGCTTATGATGATCTCTGGCAGCATGTAGGAGCCGTTGTAAATGATGCTATACAGTTGGGGAGATATACCTGGAGGGGCATATTCGCTCCAGAATACTACGCCGGCAATGAGGTGGGCTAGGAATCTCAATCCAAGGCCGATGACTGCACCGATCAGCTCATGTCCTTTGAGTATACCAGCTAAACCGATCACGCTAAAGGCTATAGGATATTCTAGGATGAACTGAGCCCAGTTTAGCATCCAAGGATCTTGGTAGAATTGTATTAGGCCATAGACAAGGCAGGCAAATGTCCCTATTCTCCAGCCACGCCTGTAGGATAATACTAAAAGTGGAACCATGCTCGCAAGAGTGACGCTACCCCCTTGGGGGAACACCACAAACCGGATGTAACTCAAGACAGTTGCCAAGGCTACAAGGATCGCGACCTCTGTGAGGACCTTCGTGTTTAAGCTATCACTCATTCTTCATTCCTCCGCCAGTATTACCCGGGTCAGGTTCAAAGGGTCGACATTTACTGTCCTCTCAGCCGGGCCACTATCCAGCTCCCCCTTCAAGTGGTCTCACATTGTTAAGGACTTAAAAGTTAATCCCTCGCTGATAGAGGTGAAAAGGCATCGAGATACTTGAGCTACTCACTGATCCCGGAAGGTTCCGTATAACCTATCGAGGCCCACTCGATCTAAATGCCCAACTGTCTCGCCGTTCACGACGAGTCCCTTCCCCTCCTCAACTACACCAATCTTAGAGCATGGCACATCAAATGCCTCGCAAGATGCCTCGACGGCCTCCCCCGAGCTGCTCAGGACTACCAGGGCTCCGTATGTTGGTAACCTCAAGGGGTCCTCCCCTAGGCTCAGGACACCCTCTGCTAAACGGACATCATAGGTCGTCAAATCCAACCTCACGCCGAGGACCTCGGAGACCTCCAGCAGGGCTCTCTTCCCCCCGCCTTCTGATATGTCATGTATTAGAGTCACGCCGTCAACCCCCTGCAATCTTAGTATGATTGGAAGCGGCGTGAAGGACTTCCATTCATCGCCGCTGGCACATAAAGATACCTCCTTGAGCCATATGGCCTCACCCCCGATCTCACCAACGATATAGACGGCATCTCCAGGAGCTGGGTCAGCAGGAGTCACAACGCTTTCCCCGAGACAAGTTGACATCACAAAAGGCGCCGTGATCCCCGAGTAGGTCGCAGTATGCCCTGCAACAACCGTGACGCCATATCTCCTCGCCTCGTCTCCAAGGCCTCTAGCGATAGTCTTAAGATCTTTTTCATCCGATCCCACTGGAAGGTACAAGCCGGTCACTAGATGCTGTGGACGGGCGAAGCGGGCCGCGACATTAGATGCAGCGTAGTGGAATGCAAAGAAACCTAGGGAGTCTAGCGGCACACCTATAGAGGGGTTGTGAGCGATGACGACTCCGTCCTTGCATCGTATTACTCCTCCGTCCAGACGTGGGGTATTGGTCAGGGGTAGGTAAGGGAATACCGATCGCTCCAGCACCTCTCGGCTCACTTTGCCGAGCCTTAGGGGCCGATTCTCTTCTGCATCACTCAATAACGTCACTCAGGATCAGTGCCTCGATCACGAATGATCTTTGGAAGGGATAACGTTTTATCCACCGGAGTCTCAAGGGCTGCAACCTCCGATGGAGATCTCCTCTACTGTACCCAAAAACATTTCCTCCTGGAGAGACAGCTCCAAAAAGGGGGCATCGCGGGCTCAGGCTTATATATAATCGGCTATTTAAGGAAAATGAGTAAGAATGGAGCCGCTCTTCAGCACCTGGGATATTTCCGTGGGTATAGTAGCTGGAATAGTTGCGGTTTTAGCGGTTTACCTCTTTTTGAGAGCGAGCAACGGTGGCCAGAGCGTCCTGCGAAGGGAGAGATCTCAAACTCACCCCAAGAGAGAGTATGCGTCGACGAGCCTTAGAGAGCCACGGCTCGGATCGAGAGGGTATAGAACCCCCACGCCAAAACGCAGTCTAAAGAGGGGGGACATCAACAGCGCCCAGAGCAAAATCAGAACCCTTACGCTTCAGAGCGAGCTGCTCAGTCTCACCCTAAAACGACTGTTCGAGGCAGAGGATGACGGAGAGATCACAGCGGATGAGAGAGCGGACCTCTCAAAGGGATACGAGGGCGATTTGAAGAAGGTAAACGAGGAGCTGGAGCAGGCAGAGCTCGTCGTCTCTCTCCATGAGCTCGAGTTGATAAGGGAAGATATCGTGAAAAAGTTTGAGGCCACACTCAACAGCACTCAGAGCCGCATTGACTCCATAATGGAGGAGCTCAAGATAACGGGGAGGGCCGAGAAAGCTAAAACTCGGATCCAGAGAACATCTGTTGAAAGGGAAAAGGAAGAAACAGAGCCCGATGGAGAGAACGAGGCTGGAGAAGCGGGAGACGAAAATCAACCCAAGCACAGAAGTCCTCGATCCGATGTTGATGCTAGACTGGAGAAACTCAGGGGAGAGGTTATCAAGGAGCTCGAGGAGCTCGATAGGCTTGAACTTGAAGTCTGAGGTGACTTTTTGAGCTGGATCGCCGGAGCTAAGCGAAGGGCAGCTGAAGCTGCGGCTCAACACGTCGAAAGCGGAACAGTCATAGGTCTTGGGACAGGCAGCACGGCCAAATACATGATCGAGATCATTGGGTCATTTCTAAACTCAGGTCGACTCACCGATATCCTAGGCGTCCCTACGAGCATTCAGACGTCCGCAGACGCCAAAGAGGTAGGAATCCCTCTGACAACCCTGGATGACCACCCGGAACTCTCATTGTGCATTGACGGTGCAGACCTAATCGATGGAAACCTCAACGCCATTAAGGGCGGAGGAGGCGCGCTCCTTAGAGAGAAAATTGTAGCTTCCGCCTCGAAAACATACATCCTCATCGCGGATGAAAGGAAGATCGTGGAGCAACTTGGTACGGGATTTCCGCTACCCCTCGAAATCCTGCCATTCTCAGCGGCGCCAGCAGCTGACCGAGTCGGAAGACTTGGGGCCTCAGTAACCCTAAGAAGAGGGAAGCGGGGAAAGATGACTACGGACAACGGCAACTTTCTTCTGGATGCAGATTTCGGGCCGATAGAAGATCCGCCTTGGCTTGAGCGGGAGTTAAAGTCCATCCCAGGGGTCCTTGAAACCGGGTTATTTCTGGGCTTTGCGGACATGGCATATGTTGGTACCCCGGACGGCCTTAGGAAAATGGAAAAATAGAGATTTGTTTTAACCCATCTCCCCTGAAGGAAAATCGGACTGCAGCCTGGACTGGGAACGCTAAAATATCAATAACCCTATCCTTCATACATCTCGCAGAGGAATTATTATGATTATTTGTGGTCACTCTACAGTTGAGCCAACCGAAGAGGGCTGGAGAGTCCTCATAGAGGAGAGGGTTGGCAACGCCCTGAGCTTCTTCCCTGGACAGACATTGTTTGGTGTAGAAGATAAGGGCTCAAAGCGTCTATTCATCTCTTCTCTCAAACTGACCCCCCGGACTATCTACTACAGGGTCTTCCTCGAAGACATTAGGGGCTCCCTTGCATCCATGACTTCCCTTTTCTCAGAAAAGAGAGTTAACATTCTGAGCGGGGGGGCCTTTGGATTCGGGAACATCTGGGTCTCGGAGTTTATCGCAGACTTCCAAGGAGTCGACTCCGATCCAGACTCTGTAGCCGAAGAGATCGAAGAGATGGGGGGTTTTGTTGCCTCCAGAGAGATCACCGAGCTCTTTCCCAGAGCCTTCGATCTCATTGAGACGTATCGGATCGAGGGGAGCAAGGAGGAGAAACTCTATCTTCTCCTACCGGAGCTCTCTGGGAGAACCACAGGGCCTAGATCCCACGTTATCCTTAAGGCTTGGCCCAGGATACAGGCGTTGTTCATAGACTTTTACCCAGAAGGGGAAAAGCTTGTGAAGATCACCGCGAAGCTCAATGATGTACCCGGGAGCCTCAACAAGCTCGCCGGGCTCATAGGGACGCAGGTGAACCTCAACGCCCTCGATGAGTTACACCACGAGGAATCTGCTGGCGTCTGGACAAGTTATGGGAACCTCGTGGTGGGAACCCTTAAGGAGCTCCGGGAGAAGGCGGAGGAGATGGCCAATATATTTACCTTTGACGTGGAGCCCTTAGGCTGGAAGTGACTTGGTCATTTCCGGCTGCCCATTAACCTTAAATAATATCTGGAGTTGATTTTCATGTCCGGTGGTGGCATAAATTCACCAATTTCAATATCCAATGGCCAGCTAGAGGCCCTTCGTCGAATTATTCTAAAGACTGTTAACAAAAATCAGGTCCTGATACTCTCCCACATACCACAGGTTCCGACCTCTATCACTTCGGTTCTCCGTAACATCTCCAAGAAATACAACATTTCTCTCTCAACCCTCAGGATGAATGCCCAGATCCTCAAAGAAATGAACCTTATAACCTACGGGGAGGGGTCCGAATTCTCCGGGGTGGAGCTCACGGAGCTCGGGCGATTCATTGCCAACCTGACGGACGGGGAGGAGACCTCCATTCTGGGGAACATGGTCAAGACTGCGACGGGACTAAGGCCATTAGGTTCTGTCCTTAAGGGCCTCAGGCAAAAGGTTCTCCGGATGGTAGCAGAGGCGGGATCGGGACATCTCGGGGCTAGCCTATCGACCATCGACATCCTCGCGGTCCTCTATTTTGTTAAGATGCGACACGACCCTACTAACCCAGAATGGGAGGAGAGGGATCGCCTCGTCCTCAGCAAAGGGCACGCCGCCCCAGCTCTGTACGCCATCCTAGCCGAGGCAGGTTACTTTCCCCCTGATGAGCTGAACTCTCTTAGGAAGCTAGGTGGCCTCCTTCAGGGCCATCCCGAGAAAACCATCCCAGGGGTCGACGCGAGCACGGGATCACTGGGTCAGGGACTCTCCATCGCAGTAGGGATGGCTCTCGCGGCTAAGATGGATGGGGCTATCCACAAGATCTACACCATCATTGGGGACGGGGAACTCAATGAAGGGCAGATCTGGGAAGCCGCCCTTACAGGTGGGCACTATAAACTCGACAATCTCGTTGCTATTGTGGATAGAAATAAGTTCCAGCTCTCAGGGAGGACCGAGGAGATCAAGGCCCTCGAGCCCGTCGGGGAGAAATGGAAGTCCTTCGGGTGGGAGGTCGTGGAAGCTGACGGAAACGATCCCCCTAGCATCCTGGACGCCCTCGACGTTTGTGCCCTCACAAAAGGGAAGCCCAACGTCATCATCGCTAGAACAACCAAAGGGAAAGGAGTCTCATTCATGGAGGGAAACAAGTTCAGCAAGGCCGTTCCCGACGCTTTAGAACTCGCCAGAGCCCTCGCAGAGCTCGCATAGGTGAATCAGATGGAGCAGTCGTCACAACTCGAGAGCTTTGGGAGAACCCTCGTGGAACTGGGTCGGGAGCGTGAAGACATCGTGGTCCTAGACCCCGACGTTGCCTCCTCTACCAAAACCACATATTTCGCCGAGACCTTCCCCTCGAGATTCATCCGGGTGGGAATAAGCGAACAGGACATGCTAGGGATCGCTGCCGGCCTCGCCGCATCTGGAAAGACCCCAGTAGCCGTCGGGTTCGCGATGTTCATCATCGGAAGGGGATTTGAGCAGATCGCCAACAGCATCGCCCGCCAGGGGCTTAACGCAAAAATTGTAGGCACCCATGCGGGCCTCTCCCCTCACGCAGACGGGGAGTCCCACCAGATGTACGGAGACGTCGCTCTTATGAGGACGATCCCCAACATTCGAGTTGTAGTGCCGGGGGACGCGCCATCCGCCGTCGAGGCCCTCAAGGATGCCATAGATTACAGGGGCCAAGTTTACCTTAGGCTGATGAGGGGCTTAACGCCCACAGTATATGGTGAAGACATCGATTTCGAGATGGGGAGAGCCAATGTCCTGCGGGATGGCTCCGACGCGACTATCGTTGCAAACGGGATCATGCTCTCCCTGGCATTGACGGCCGCGGAAAGGCTCATAGGGGAAGAAATAGACGTCAGAGTGATCGATATGCACACTGTGAAGCCCCTAGACGCGGGGGCTATTGAGAGGGCGGCTAGGGAGACAGGGGCCATCGTCACGGCCGAGGAGCATAGTATTATAGGGGGATTAGGGAGTGCTGTGGCCGAAATCCTCGTGGAGACTATTCCCACGCCAATGGAAAGGATCGGAATAAAAGACCATTTTGGGGAGTCCAGCAGAAGCTACCCCGAGCTCCTATCCCACGTGGGGCTAACCTCAGATACGATAGCGGAAGCCGTCCGCAGAATAATCGAGAGGAAATGAATGAGAAATGGTAGGAATAGAGATATCATCAAAAATAAAACTCGCCGTAAAGATTGCGGACGGAGACAACACCGTTGTCAACGTAAGAGGAAGAGAGGTGGGTGGAAGAAAAGTGACAGTGATAGCTGGGCCCTGCTCTGTCGAGACCAGAGAGCAGTTGCTGGATGCAGCCAGAGCCGTCAAGGCTGCGGGGGCATCAATGCTGAGAGGAGGCGCCTTCAAGCCCCGTACTAGACCCTATGGATTCCAAGGGCTCGGAGAAGAAGGGTTGAAGATCCTAGCTGAAGCCCGCGATGAGACGGGACTACCTATTGTGACGGAGGTGATGGAACCCGACAAGGTAGAGCTGGTTGAAGCGTACGCCGACGTCCTCCAAGTAGGTGCCAGAAACTCACAGAACTACCCCCTCCTTAAGAAACTGGGAAAGGCCAAAAAGCCCGTGCTCCTGAAGCGGGGTCTAGCCAACACCATAGAGGAATGGCTAAGCGCAGCAGAGTACATTCTCCATGGTGGAAACCCAGATGTCATTCTATGCGAGAGGGGATTGAGGACACACGGAAAGCTGACCCGGTTCACTATGGATCTCTCCGCTATAGCCATCATAAAAGAGGTTAGTCATCTCCCAATCATTGCAGATCCGAGTCACGGCACTGGAATACGGAGCCTAATCTCACCTATGTCCAAGGCAGCGGTTGCCGTTGGAGCTGATGGCCTTATTGTAGAGGTTCACCCGAACCCTGAGGAGGCGTTATGCGACGGCCCACAATCGATTCAACCGCCAGAGTTCAGGACTCTCATGGGGGAGCTAAGATCAGTGGCAAGTTCAGTGGGAAGGGAGCTGTAGCGAAAGAATGACTTTGAAGGGCTCCGGGACCGGCGCCCGCACGATGGATATTCACCTCGAAGAGCGGAGCTACACCATCTATGTAGGTGATGGAGTAATCAAAATATCTGGGCGACTAATTAGGGAGAGGCTACCCCTGGTTAAGACATGTGCGATTGTGACCAGTGAGGGTATACCGGGTGATCATGTTCAAGCACTTGAGGCGGCCCTGAAATCTGCCGGGTTTGAAGCCAAATTGGTGAATGTACCGGACGGGGAAAAAGCCAAGTCATGGGATGTTGCTGGAGCCCTGCTCGGAGAGCTCATCGATGTGGGTCTAGACAGAAGATCAGCCGTCATTGCATTGGGAGGGGGCGCTATTGGCGATCTGGTCGGCTTTGTTGCAGCTATCTACATGAGGGGCATCCACCTTGTCCAGGCACCGACAACCCTCCTAGCCCAGGTGGACAGCAGCTACGGAGGCAAGACGGCAGTTAACCACCCTAAGGGAAAAAACCTGATAGGGTCCTTCTACCAGCCTAGCCTCGTCATCTCGGACACTAGGATACTCAAGACCCTACCGAGGAAGGAACTCCTCTCCGGGCTAGGGGAGGTGGTGAAGCACGGGGTAATCGCCGACCATGAGCTGTTCAGGCTGTTAGAGGCTGAGGGGAGCAGGCTGCTGAAGGCTGATCCAGACGCACTCTCGGAGGTTGTGGTACGCTCCGTTGCCGTTAAGGGGAAGCTCATCGAGGAAGATGAAAGGGAAAAGGGCGCAAGGGCTATCCTTAACTATGGTCACACGGCTGGTCACGCTCTGGAGATACAGTCAGAAGGGGGGCTCAGGCACGGCGAGGCCATTGCTCTAGGTATGGAGGTTGCAGCCGAAATAGCGAACGGTATGGACCTCTTGAAAGCTGGTGATGCTGAGAGACAGCATGAAGTCCTCTGCTCCCTGGGCTTCAACTTGGAACCGCCGAAGGTGACTATGGAGAAGATAATGGCTGCCATGCACAAGGACAAGAAGGCTGTCGGGGGCACAATCAACTTTGTGTTGCCCACCGGAATAGGGAGCACCCCCGTCCTACGGAGCATTTCAGATGACCTCATCACCGACACGATGGAGATGATGGGATACGAGTAGCCCCAAGGTCTGCGTTGTCATCACGGCAAAGGATATGACTGAGGCCATACTGAGGCTCGAAAAGGTGGAGTACCAGGGCCCGGATCTCATCGAGATCAGGTTCGATTACATGGAGTCCCCGGGTGACCCGGGGATTATCAGGGATAAGACAGACCTCCCATTGATCGTTACAAACCGGAGGTGGGATCAGGGAGGTCAATCAAGGATGAATGAACCGGATAGAACCACCTTGATCCTCGATGCGGTCGAGGCGGGGTTTAATTACGCTGACCTCGAGCTTAACACCCCAGACCTAAAGGACCTGGGATCTCGGGTGAAAACCCTCGGGGGAATCCTTGTTATCTCGCATCACGATTTCAAGGATACACCATCATTAGAGGAGCTTCGAGAGACAATGAGATACATGGCGAAGAGCGGCGCCGATGTCTCAAAGATCATAGGAACAGCCCAGAGACCTAGAGACAATCTCACATACCTCAGTCTTTTCAGACAACCAAGGGAGTGCGGACTCACCTGCTTTGGAATGGGGCGGGATGGCATCCTATCGCGGATTCTCTCACCTCTTGCCGGAGGAGAATTCACCTATGCTAGTTCCCATGCCGGAGAGGAGAGCGCCCCCGGGCAGCTCACCCTAGCAGAGATGCGGGAGATCTACACGATCATGGGGGTCTAATTTGAAAGTCTGCTTTCTCTTGGGTTACCCCGTGAGCCACTCTATGAGCGCGGTGATGCATAATGCCGCCTTCCAAGAACTGGAACTTGACTACAGATACAAGTTAAAATCCGTGCCCCCGGATGAACTGGGCGCCCTCGTCGCCTCAGAGCTTCGGAGAAACGAGTATGCGGGGGGGAGCATTACTATTCCCCACAAGCTTGCCATTATGGAGCATCTCAACGGAATCGACTCCTCCGCGTTAAGGATAGGGGCTGTGAACACCATTGTCAACGAGGATGGCTGGCTGAAAGGGTATAACACCGATGGTATTGGAGCCCTAAGGGGGATAACCGAGGTCTACGGAAATGTCAAGGATGCAAGAGTCGTCATAGCCGGTGCTGGTGGGGCCGCTAGGGCCGTCGGCTATCAGCTCTCAACGGTTGTTCAGGAGCTCACCATCACCAACAGGACCATGGATAGAGCAGAGGAGCTAGCAGTTAGCCTCTCAGCGAACCCCGAGTGTCGGGGGACCGTGAGATCGATCCCCTTCGAGAGGGATTCCCTTCGAGTTGCCATAGAGGATGCGGATATACTGGTCAACGGGACCCCCCTAGGGATGCATCCAAAAACGGATGAAACTCCCATACCAATAGAGGTGCTTCACCCAGATCTCCTCGTGTTCGATCTTGTCTACAATCCCATAAGGACGAGGCTCCTCAGAGAAGCGGAGCGGGTTGGGGCCGCAATACTCTCGGGAGTCAACATGTTGGTCTATCAGGGAGTGGTTGCATTCAAGATGTGGACAGGCATAGATCCCCCGGTAGAAACCATGAAAACGGCGGTCTTGGGGGCCCTTGGAGGGGAGTGACCTGAATATCGCAATCTTTGGATTCATGGGAGTGGGGAAGAGTTCGGTAGGGAGGCTCGTGGCTGAGGCTCTGAACATGAAATTCGTGGACCTAGATGATACCATTGTCGCCGCAGTCGGGAAGGGCATACCTGCCATATTCAGGGAGCGAGGTGAGGCAGGATTCAGGGAACTCGAGAAGGAAGTCACCGGGAGGATAACAGCTCTGAAGAATGTCGTGATCGCATGCGGTGGGGGAACCGTTCTCGACGAGGATAACCTGGAAGCCCTCAGGGGGAACTGTAGGATGATCCTCCTCACTGCCGACCCCAAAACCATACTGGAAAGGGTTGAGATCAACGGGGACACGCGCCCCCTCCTTGGCGGAGAGGAAAAGGTGGAGCCCATCACCCGCCTACTACGCCAGAGGAAAACCAGATACTATGAGGCTGCCGACAAAGTCGTGGATACCAGTGAAAAGACCCAAGCACTGGTAGCCCGGGAAATCATTGAGTACATCGCGGGGGTAAATGAATAATAAGAGCCACAATCAGGAGAAGCGAGCTCCATGGAAAGATCATAGCCCCATCATCAAAGAGTATGACTCACCGAGCGGTAATCTGTTCCACACTCGCCCGGGGAGAGAGCCAGGTGAAATACCCCCTCTCTGCAGATGACACAGAGGCAACCATTAGGGCCGTCCAGGCCCTCGGGGCAGGCGTCAAGAGGCAAAAAGAATCTTGGTTCATCACAGGGGGAGAACTCAACCCTCCTACAGAGGCCCTGGACTGCGGAGAATCAGGGACTACCCTCAGGCTTATGACTGCAGTTTGTGCCCTACTGAATGCGGAGATAATACTAAAGGGGGGACCTTCTCTCTCCGGTAGACCTGTGGAGCCTCTCTTGGATGCGCTGAGGCAGCTGGGTATTTTCTGCCAGAGTCATGGCGGCAATCCCCCCGTAAAGGTTCATGGAAAGGGAGGATTCGACGGGAGTGAGGTTACCATAAAGGGGGATATTAGCTCACAATTCGTCTCGGCGCTTCTCCTCATAGCCCCATTCGCTCGGGAACAGCTTAGGGTGAAGGTTACTACGAGATTGGAATCGGCGCCATATGTCGGGATGACACTTGACTCAATGGAAGCCTTTGGGGCCCACGCGGAGGTCTCCAAGGGATATAGAGAAATTACGGTCAGACGACAAGTATACACGCCAACCACATTCGCGGTGGAAGGCGATTGGTCTTCTGGTGCCTATATGCTGGCGGCAGGGGCTCTTGCAGGGAGAGTGTCCGTTGAGAACCTCCGCCAAGGGAGCAGGCAACCAGATTCAACGATTACCAAAATCCTAGGAGAGATGGGGGCAGAGCTCCAATTCCATGAACATGAGATTACCATAAAGTGCGCAGAGTTGAAGGGGATTGACTGGGACCTCACTGATAGTCCTGATCTTTTCCCAATCGTGGCCGTCCTTTGCTCCGTCGCGAGAGGAAAGAGCAAACTTGAGGGTTTAAGGCGTCTCAGGTTTAAAGAATCTGACAGGATAACATCCATGATGGAGGGATTAAACCGGATGGGTGTGAAGACGGAGACCTCGGACGAGGCAGTTACCATCAACGGGGGGTCGCCTCAAGGCGCCGCGATCAACCCATATAATGACCATAGAATCGCCATGTCTTTTGGGGTCCTAGGGCTCGTAGCTGGAGGAGAAACAACGATCAAGAACGCCGAATGCGTCTCCAAGTCCTACCCGGATTTTTGGGATGACCTCAAGGTTCTCGGCGCAAGAATCGGGAGATGAAACTATGGATAACAGCATAGGAAAAACACTCAGGATGACCAGCTTCGGAGAGAGCCACGGACGATGCATTGGCGTAGTGCTGGACGGATGCCCAGCAGGACTCAGGGTCGATCCAGAGGAGATCCAGAGGGACCTAGACAGAAGGCGCCCTGGCCAAAGCGGTCTAACCACGAGCAGGAACGAAGGAGACCGACTAGAGGTGATCTCAGGGATGCATAGGGGCCGCACAACGGGGGCGCCCATCTGTATGCTGGTTTGGAACAAGGACAGGGATTCCTCGGGATATGAGGAGAGAAGATGGACCCCCAGGCCCGGCCATGCAGACTGGACAGCCCACGTAAGATATGGGGGCTTTAATGACTACCGGGGCGGGGGGCGGTTCTCGGGGAGGATCACTGCAGGACTGGTTATGACCGGGACGGTCGCTAAAATTTTGCTAAGGAAGACGCTTGGGGTGGAGGTCTTTGCCCATACCATCGAGATAGGCAATGTCGTAGCGGGTGATAGGACCGTTGAGGAGATCAAAGAAAATACTGAGGGCAACCCAGTAAGATGCGCCGACACTGAGGCGGTAGCCCTTATGGTAGAGGCGATCCAAATGGCCGCCAAAGAGGGGGATAGTCTTGGGGGGACTATCCAGTGCATCGCTTTGAATATGCCCCCTGGGGTGGGCGGCCCAGTCTTTAACACGTTGGAGGGGGATATCTCTAAGGCTCTTTTCGCGATCCCTGCGGTTAAAGCCATCGAGTTCGGCCTCGGGACAGCCTACTCAAAGGCGAGAGGATATGAAGTCAACGACGCGTACAAGCTCGAGAGGGGTAAGATAACAATGGAGACTAACAATGCCGGGGGGGTGCTGGGCGGCATTAGTACAGGGATGCCCATCACGTGCAATGTCACGTTCAAACCTACACCCTCGATTAGGAAATCCCAGCAAACGGTAGATATATTCAAGATGGAAGAGACTGAGCTGCTCATCAAGGGAAGACATGATCCCTGCATAGTACCCCGGGCCGTCCCGGTCGTAGAGGGGATGGTTGCATTCATCCTCGCAGATCACGCTATCAGGGTGGGGATGATCCCTAAGGTATTAGGAAGGGACATAAAATGACCTATGAAAAGGAGATTGGGGCCCTACGAGAAAAGATCAATATGCTCAACGTCGAGATCGTGAAAAACATCGCAGAAAGAGTTATGGTCGCAATGGAGATTGGGGCAGTAAAGCACCGCCATAATAAGCCAATCGAGGATAGAAACCGGGAGGAGAAAATCCACCAGCAGGTCCGAGGCCTCGCAGAGGAGGCGGGGATCGACTCCGAGAGCGTGGAGAGAGTTTTCATGGAGATCATAGCGCTATGCACTAGGGCTGAACGGGAGCAGGAGTAATGAGAGTCGCCTTCCAAGGAGAGCTTGGCGCCTACAGTGAAGAGGCCATTATCCAGCAATTCGGGGACAAAGCTCAGCCAGTCCCCAGACCATACCTAAGGGACGTCTTCGAAACCGTGGAGGGCGGTGAAGCTGACTTGGGCCTAGTCCCGGCAGAGAACTCCCTTGAGGGGAGCATCGTGCGCACGTTTGACCTCCTCTTGGAGCGGGGCCTTAAGATCCAGGGAGAAGCGGTCCTTAGGGTGGTTCACTGTCTCATCGCGAATAAGGGAGTAACCCTCGAGGACCTGAAGCGAGTCTACTCCCACCCCCAAGCCCTTGGTCAGAGCAGGGCCTACCTGGAAGGCCACGACCTTGATCCTGTGTCCTGGTATGATACTGCCGGGAGCGTCAAAATGATCAGGGATAAGGGTCTTCACGATGCCGCTGCAATAGCTAGTGCCAGGGCAGCAAAAGTCTACAATATGGCCGTCCTTGCACGGGGCTTAGAAACCGACAGCGAAAACTACACAAGGTTCTTCGTGATCGGAAGCGGTGAAAATTATGCTACCGGTAAAGACTGCAGCACCATTGCCTATATTGTAGATCACAGACCGGGGACCCTCCTCGAGTCATTGAGAGTCTTTGCAAGCCGAGGACTCAACCTAACAAAGATCGAGAGCCGCCCTATCCCCGGAAGGCCTTGGGAGTATACCTTCTTCATAGACATTGAGGCGCATAAGGATGAACCGTTGATGCGGGATGCTATCGAAGAGCTGGGGGGGCATACCAACTTCATCAAGATACTGGGATCCTATTCCAGAGCTCAGTGAGATTATGTGGATAGAAAAAGATAATGTTCGGCTCCCTGTAGGCGGGTATCATGAGATTAACCCGTTATGTCAGAGAAAAAACCAATGATCAAAGTAGCCTGTTCAATTCCCATTTTTGAGGGATCCTGCAGCCAAACAGGTTATCTTTTCATCATTTACAAGAATTGGAAAAATTCGGGTCAGAGGATAATAAAAAAGCTGAGGGCCCCATGCATTGGATTACACGCGCGAATGGGTTTACTCCTTAATCCTAAGGGTCTTGATTTCCTCGTCTCCCATAGAGGAGACCCTTAGAACACCGGTGTCACCACCTATGCACTCGACTTCTACGACCTTATCCCTGGGAGCATCGGAGTATCGCGCGGTGAGGGCGGAAACCTTCTCGACAACTCCCACCTCGGCGTCCCCAAGAAGGATCGAGACTGGTCCCATGTGCCCTTTAACCTCGAAACGAAGGAATCCCCGTCTCTCGGCTAGGGCGCTGAGAACGTTGTTCTCCTTCTCATTCCGTCCCACGATGGCCCTGGCCTTGCCGATCCTGAAATATCTGCCGATGCGAAGAAGAATCATGTCATCCAGCTTCAGCTTCCCTTTGTAGTGAAGATAATCCCTGAGCTTTATCGCGAACTGGGGATCGGTGAGAAGGCAACCGCCGCTGGGGCACGGATAATCGTAGACTCCAAGTTCCTCTGCGAGTTCCATTTGGGGGATCCTCCGACGCCCCTGGATTGCATAGAGCGAGTCCCGGTCGACGATCCCCTCCTCCTCTACCTCGGTTTTCCCCATGAGCTTGGCCGATAGGGGTCTCAGGATCTTTCTGTCGAGCCCAGCTTCAGTTTCGATGAGCTCCATTGCCTTCCTCCTCTGGCTAAAGGGGCGCTGGCCTAGGACCTCCCCGGTCACGTAGAACTCGGCCCCGATCTCATCCCCCAGCTTTTTAGCTCCCCGAAACATGTTGATCCGGCAGTCGATGCAAATGTTCATGTGGCTCCCGTATCCGTGGGGGGGATCAGCCACCAAGTCCAGGAACTCCTGCCCCATAAAGATGTGGTGAACGGGGACATCAAACTGCTCGCTTACATCATCCACGGAGCATTTATCGCAGTTACAGAATGGGGTCGTAAAGTGGACCGCCTCGATCTCTAATCCCTGGTCCACCATTGCCTTGACTGCGAGGGTGCTGTCGAGACCGCCCGAGAGGAGCGCCAATCCTTTAGTTTTAACCAGATGACTCACCGAGGTTGGGATTATTTTCAGGGGGGGATTCCACTATCTAGCCCGGAGAAGTAGAATAATAAGATTGCTTAAGACAAAATGTCCATTATGTGGTATTCTCGGCTAGGAGTCAGGGGGGTTTCTCGCCCTAAACGCCACACTGGCTATTATGAGGAGCACACTTGCCCCGCCCATCAGCAGGTATAAGTTGATTCCTTTTTTCTTACTCGTTGGCGTAGAATCCTGATCTCCTGGAAGGGACCCCGCCGCCAGCTCTTCCGCGTTGCTGAAACCATCGGCGTCGGAGTCAAGATCGTTTAAAGCACTGGTGCGCCTACCGGACGATTCGAAATCGTCCCCATAGCTGTTCAAAGGTCCCCCGGAGGCTCTTACGTGACAGACCTTACAGACCCCCTTTAACGCCTTCGGGAGTTCTCTCACATATTCAGGTATAGCTCTACTCTCGGTAGTTGAAGATGAGTTGGTAACTAACATAAAAATCATAAGTGAGAATAGTAGATAAATGGTAGTCTGTTTGCCTTTTGTTTCCAGCATTCGGATCGATACCTTGAACATTACCCCAAGTTTTTGAATCTATCTGTTAACATGGGATTTAGGAGAACTAGGGATGTTATGCCTTTTCTTCTAGTCAAGATATGAATTATGATCAATCTGTAAATCATTCAAAGGATCAAATCTCATTTTAAGAAAGGTTAAGGAAGTATTTCTTTCATCTTAGTAAAAAAAAACAAGGGAAAGGAAAGAAATACATAAATGCTGAAACACGATAACTCCTTAGAATTCAGAGGATGACATCTAATGTTCATGTCTGCGCGCACCAAGAGAAACCGTATGAGATTCATGGTCAGCGCCTGTCTAATTGCAATATCGCTCTCAGGTATCCTATTGCTGGGGGCGAATTTTACAGTGATAGCTCAGAGCATAGATGAGTATGTCGGCTCTGAGACTTGCAAAGAGTGTCACGAGGTCGAATACGAGCAGTGGAAGGATTCGCCCATGGCTAATGCCTTCGCGAATGAGGCATTTCAAAGTGAGTGGCAATCACAGGGTAGCCCATCAGAATGCCTCGAGTGTCATACCACGGGATTCGACGCCGCATCAGGGAAGTACGCCTCAGAGGGAGTCACCTGTGAGGCCTGCCATGAGGCGGGATTGACGATGACGGTGAACACATCCCCTGAGCTGTGTGGGGGATGCCACACGGGCTCAGAAGGTGAACATAGGTACGAGGGGTTCCTGAATGGGACTCATGCCAGCTCAGGAGTCAAATGTAGCGATTGTCATCTATACGAAAAGAGTCATACTTTTGAGATTGAGTCGAAAGCCTGCGCAGTCTGTCACACAGAGGATGATATCCACGACAGACGGATGATCCTCACGCTCCAAGGCGAAAAACTTGAGGCCGCGGACAAGCACCAAGAAATTCTAGCGGATTTAGAGGAGCTCCAAGAGGGGCTCGAAGAGGATAAGGGGAAGGCCACACTGATTACCTACGTTGCATACGGGGGAGGAGCACTTATAGTTCTTGTAGCAGTGATCGTGGCGGTC
>PBSW01000010.1 GCA_002726865.1 Candidatus Bathyarchaeota archaeon | reverse complement strand
TAAGGATCCAAAACGCTGGCTGAGTTTGCCAGTCCGTTGGAACTTCACCGGTTTTTCGGGGTCCGACTCTAGGCCGAGTACTTTTACCCACCCTGCGTGATCTAGACCTGCCCGACACCCAAAATTTCCGGCAAGCCTCTGGCCAAATAACCACTTCAGGAAACCTTCAACGACATATGTTTTGCCAGACTCATTTAAACCGTAAATAAGGTTAAAGCCCTTACATTGAATCTTGAAGTGATTCTCCAGCGGCCCTCCCTGCTTAAGGTTGATTTCGGAAATATGGATCGGGTTCATATGCTACCTTGCCTCACATATGAGCTTCATTATCTCCTGCTTCACCTGCTCAATGGGGGGCTCATTTTCATCGAAACACCATTGACGACTTTTCTCGACTCCATTCGAGTTGCCATTCTGCAGGGCATCAGCCTGCTTCATTGCGTCATATACCAAACTTAACAGGTCCGCTTCTTCAGGGCCTGGCCCGGTTAATGAAAGCAAATCCTTATAATCGACATCATCAAGCAGCCGGACAGCCTTAAAAACATCACCGAGTGAATTACATAACGCCTTTCTGTCCAGGGCCGCACCGATGAGTTCTGCCTTAAGCCTCACTGTGCCAAGCTGCTCTTCACGCAGTTTCCAGGAATCAATTCTATTACGAACATTTTCCTTTAGTTCACTGACTTCATTAGCCGAGGGATACACATAAAAGGTCTCCTCGAAATGCAATACTTCAGCTTGAATCTCGACCTCCTCAAACAGATGCGTAGGGTCACGTGCCTCATCATTATAGATTAAATACCGACGCTTTCCGGTTTCGGAACGGTCCACTGCACAAGGCGAACCCACGTATATGACATCTCCATCCAAGGGAGCATCAAGTGGAGTTGGCTTGTGGATATGGCCCAATATCACCCGCCTTGGGCCGAGCTTATCCTTGTCGCTTCTTGAAAGCGGCATGTAGACGCCTGGCTCATGTGGGTTAGGCTCCCGAAGGCCACTGATATAATCGCCATGGCCAAGTAGTATCCATTCTTTGCCCTTCACTTGGCGGAGTGCTTTTGCTCCAGTTAGAGCAGAGGCCATACTGCCCGAAGCGTAAGGCGAGAGCAGAAGTGCACGCGAGCCGCAATTGAATGCCGTTGGGTGATCATAGACCCGTATATTCTCATACGCAAAATTATCCTGCCTTAGGTCCAGATCGTGGTTTCCGGGAATTACGTTGACAGATATTTTAGGATATTCCCTGCAAAGTTCCTCAAAAAGATTTCGGGATGAGGCCTCATTGTTTTGATCAAAAAGATCACCAGCGATAAAAAGATATCGAACCCCTCTTCCCCTGATTTGATCCAGAATGTTTCTTAAGGCATTCAGTCGCTCGGGATGGTCCACGTGCAGGTGGATATCTGCTGTGATGGCAATTTTCATATCAGACAGGCAAGCAGGTGCTGTTGTAGTCGGAAAAACATCCTCAAGCAACCCCAGTGAGTAATGGTTAATGCTGGGTCGCAGATTGCCAGATCCCAACACCAAATCCCAAACACAGCAGTAAACAGGCCCCATTTCCAATAGCCAAGGTCGTGCCAAACGCAATACTGATAAATACCCAATGCATCATTTTCCTTTCTGCAGCCCATCGGGCCGCCTGAAAGAAAGATAAGGCATTAGGGAGGACAAGGGCTGTCCCAGTGAAATTTAATCTGACTTTCAAGATTGCCCAGAAAATCGCCGAAGCGTTGCTCAATCTCATAATTGAAGATTCTTGGAATTTCTCCATATGCTTGATTGAACGCCTCCTGAAAATTTCGCGTGGATTACGGAGACACGTACGGCAAGGCGGTGACTTAGGAGATTCGGGAGAGCCGAAACCAATGCCTGGTGTTGATTAAGCCTGAAATGCCGGGAGAGGGGCCAATAATTCAATCGGATGAGGATTCTCAGGGTAATTCACCAAAGTGAACAGATTACTTTTCGATTTTCCAGCTCACAAGTGCGGCGATCGCCACCAATGCAACAGCGATAAGGGCACCCTGTTTGAGAGATAATAAGGACGAATTGCCACTCGTGCCCAACCAAGCGTAAAGGAAATCACCAATTGCCAAGACCCCCACCCAAATTAAAATCCTCTGGAGGGTCTTGTTTTGTTTTTCAAAGGCACGGCGCTCCTGGGCTGCCGCCAACTCATAGGTGGTCTGCATCTCATGGCGCGTCTCCCTTTTTTGTTCTTCAAAGGCCATTTCCTTGAGTGCTTTCCGAAAGAAAGCCTGCACCTTGCGGTTCAGGTTAATTTCCCCTTCTGAAAATTCATACCGGCCTAGGAATACGGAATAGTCTTCCTGAAGCAGGGAAAGCCGTTTTCTGGACTCTTTTTCTGATGGCTTGTCCTCTTTTTGGGAGACTAGATCGTCAACGATAGTCCCCACTCTTTGCGAAAAATTTCGATAGCCGGTTTTAAGGAATAAAGCATATAGGATGCACGATTCACGATACTCTCGGATGTCTGATCGGGCTTCCATGTCCTCATCACCCAGAACACAGAGAGCCTTGGATGTCCGGATAATGTCCTCGGATCTGGAATATCCAGACATCAACCTTGATATTTGTTCTTCGTCCAAATCAGAATTCAGCATTCTTTCAAAGACGAGTTTCACCCGACTGGGATCCCTGAATTTAAGGTTGGGTTGACACATCTTGATGAGCCGGTAGCTTTCATTTCCCCAAATATCATTCTTCAGAGGGAGTATGTCCTTGAGTTTGTCAGCGAGTTGCTGGGCGCTTTCCTGAAGCTCATCAATTCGGTTATTCAATTCCTCCAGGATTAATGGCGGGTCAGATGGCCTGAAGGCTGTTGTATGAAAGTCGCGTGCTTCCAATTCCAGTATGGCATGACGAGTGATCTCACTGGCCCACACTTTGGCTGAAAATTCACTCCGATCCTCAAATACATCCTTCATGCACAACTTCGCATCCCTGACAAATTGGAACGCTGTTTTCAGGTCTTCCAGAGGTTTGCTTTCCGTGAAACCATGTCCATCCAGGATGGTGATCAGTTTGGATGAGGAATTTGCTTCATCATCGATTTCATAGAAGAAATAAAAAATCAAACTGTCCACTTTGTCTGGCTCAAGCTGGATGCCGTGGAATCGACTGGAAACAATGTTCTTTAATTGCTCATAGGATAGTTCAGTGCCGCATCGCGGCGAGTCAACCATGGTGTAATTGTGGTTTCGTCCGTCGTACCACGGGTCTTCGTTGTCACTATATTCCGGTTCAAATCTGGGAGTTCCAACACGTTTCAATTGATCGCCACGCACTGCTGTTTCCTTGAGTTCCAGTAGATATCCTAGGCGTCTTAAATTGAATTCGCTCTGGTTTGGATCCACCGAGAGGCGCCAACGACGAAAGTGTGAGGGATTATCTCTATCAGGGTCGGAGGGAGTCATAAGTAAATGGTATTTTCCTTCGTCCCGAATCCAAAATCGGAATAATTTGCTCTTGGGTTGCCTCTGGAACGCGAGCACTTTCCCTGTCTTATAGCCGGTTTGAGGCGAATTAAACGTGGTGATTGGCATCGACTGAAGAGCTGCGGAGATCTGGGAATCCTTGAGGGGCAACTCGGCCTCAAAAATATCTACATGGTCGAGATCTTCCTCGTAATGCGCACGATCGCCCATGATGGTTTCTATATGTCCGGTAAAATCAGGGAAAAGGGCTGAAAAATTATCGACCGGTTCAAGAAACGGGTTTTTCCCGCCATCTGTGGAAAGTTTTTTTTCCTCGGCAAGCTTGATAACGTGCTTAATTAGGCGGAGGCCACTTTTTAGCTTCTCCTCGTCTCCGTTGGATAACGAAGAAATGACATAGTAAATAATAAACGGTCGGTTGGGTTGTCCCTCCGTTTTTTGTTTGGCTTGGGCAATGACATTCGATGCATCAAGCAGCCAGCGAATGTTTTTGGGCAACCGCCCCGTTTTTAACAGTTGGTCACAAACATAGAGGGAGGCCATGTTGTCCCAGCCGGGGCCATGGTGGGTGCAGAAAGAGAACGTCAGTTCGTCAATCTGTGGTTTGCGTCCAGCGGCATACTCTTCGTTTACCCTTTTCAGCAGGTGACCGATGACAAAATGGGGGTTTTCCGCCAGGGCCCCAACGGACGACTGGTAAGGCGTGCCACCCTGGTCCGTATCAATGACCCCATAATCCAGCCGGTTGCCGAGATCAATCAGGATTTGATTGGGCAACGGCGCAATCGGTTTATCCTTTTTATGGAATTGATACGCCCATTCCAAGGCAATGCCCAACTGGTCAAGGGATCTCATTTGCGTAATGCTAGGGTCATTAGCACCACAGAGGCAAGAGGGCAAATCTTGTCAAGATGTGCGTACCGGCGTATTGTACGTGAGCTCCCTGTGGATATTTATGTTGGCAAATCCGGGCTGAGTGTGCCTCAAGGGCCGTATAGTGAATCGGAAATTATTTTTCGGCTCCGGGCCGGTATCATTGAGGATTCCTCCTTGGCATGGGTTGATGGCATGGAGGGCTGGGAGCCTGTCCGAAATGTCATCAACGGGGCCATGGATAGGGTGTTGTCCCCAAAAAAAGGCATCTATACTCCGGGCGGTTCAGTTCCATTTAGGCTCAGCCGAAGCAAACTGGATAACTTTCTGAAATGTCCACGCTGTTTTTACCTGGATCGACGGCTCGGCATCAAGCCGCCCTCTGGGCCGGCATTTGCCATCAACATTGCCGTGGATGGACTGCTCAAACGTGAGTTTGACATTTACCGGAAGGATGAAGTGGCGCATCCTTTGATGGTTGAAAATGGCATTAATGCGGTGCCCTGGCCGGGTTTGTTTGAACACGAGGAGTGGCGAGACAATTTCAAGGGGATTCCATTTCTTCATGAACCCACCAACCTGCAGTTATTCGGGGCGGTGGATGACATCTGGGTAAACGCACAGGGTGAATTGATCGTGGTGGACTACAAGGCCACTAGCAGGGCCAAGAAAATCAAATCTGCAGAAGACATCGGGGGATGGTATGAGGCTTACAAACGACAACTGGAGATCTACGTTTGGCTCTTGCGGCAACAAAACGGTTGCACTGTCTCCGATGATATCTACTGGGTCTATGCCAATGGCGACAAGAAGAAGGATGCCTTCAACCGACGAGTGGAGTTTGATCTGACCCTGATTGCCGAACAGGCTGATGACAGTTGGGTGGAGGGAGCACTTCTGGAGGCTCATGCATGTCTTGGATCAAAAACCATTCCCGAACCAGATGATGACTGCAAGCATTGCCAATATGTTCAGGAAGCATTCAAAGTCCCTATTTTCACCGAATTATCGCCGGACTTCTCCACCTAATTCCATGGATATTTACATCGATTACAATGAGGCAGTAATAGGTTTGTGTGAACGGTATGAAGTCCATTGCTGTCGGCCAGACAATAAAAATGCCGAAGTTTTCCAAGATTTATTCCCTTTGATTGCAATTTAAATTTGTGGCGGTAAGGTTGGGTAGTCACCTGAGTAGTATGGACATTTATATCAATAGAGATGGACAGCAAGGCGGTCCGTATTCGCTGGATAAGATCAATGAATGTCTGGCACAGAGGTCCATGGAGCCTACTGATCTGGCGTTTCACGAGGGGTTGCCTGATTGGATTCCCTTGAGCCAGGTTAATGGAGTTATCCTTGGCGGAGTTTCCCCCGTCCAATCGACGGAGACCAAACCTGAAGGCGGATCGATTGTTTCTCCCAAGCCAAATAACACGGGTAAAATACTGGTCTTTGGAGGAATTGCGGTGAGCTTAATTGCCGTATGTGTCACCGTCTGGTTTTTTGTTTTTGAATGGGGAAAGAAGGAGTCTCCACAGAAGAAGGTTGTAGGCTTTTACCCCAAAACGAAACTCCCATCACCAATGGTAATCAAAACCAACGGTAATCCTGTCAAGCCAAAGACACGACCACCCAAAGTGGTCTCTATCAACCTTGCTACAATGATTGAAGAGGCGATTCGCTCAGCACTTGACAAGCCAACTGGCGAACTCACAACAGCGGACTTGGAGGTGGTGAGAGAACTGTACATGCCACACGGTGAGCTTAATAATCTGGAGCCATTGGCGGGTTTGGCCAACTTGGAGGAGCTATCGCTCTTCAACAACCAGATTACCAACCTGATGCCCTTGGCAGGGTTAAAAGGTTTGAAGCGGCTCATTATCTACGATAATCCTGACCTCACCAAGACCGAGATCGACAAACTCCAGCAGGCGTTGCCTAAGTGCGAGATCATCCACAACGCCACAAAGTTTTAAATAAATCACAAATCCGCCGCTCCGCTTTTGTGAGGCCGACACCTTCACTCACATGAATGCGCAGATTCAATCTGCCGCTCGGATCATAGCTGGAGCTGATGCAATCCTGATCGGAACCTGAATCTTCCGAGAAAAGTGATGGGACGAGGGAGTGGAGCCTTCGGGCTCTAAATCTTGAAGTCCATCTCCATCACGCATTCAAAAAACTGCCTGCTGGATAACCGGCTTTATCGGGATCGGCGCAGAGAGCATGCCTGGATTTGCGCTTGGAAGTGGAACGGGGTCAGTGATACCCTGTTTTTCTTCTTCGACTCATCTACGCCACATTGCAGTTGACGAATTTGTCTAGTATATCGAGAATCACTGCCGACTAATTGCCTGTTAAACCTAACGCCTGTGATGTGTCCTGATATTCCAGAACTAAAATTACCCGAACTGAAGTCCGTTGAAGAAGAGCTGGCAAAGGACCCCATATGCCAAGGAATGGAGGAATATCATGGCTACTCTCATATGGTGAAGGAGGGGAAAGCTCAACATCTAAGTAGAGCGTTTCCCTTGCCACAGGGGTTTTCCGAGAAAGCAGATGATCTATTGGTGCGCTTTAACCAAATTTCCGGCGTTGACGAGGTTAAACTGTTTCTGTTTCCAGAAAAAGCGGCAGATCCTCGAGAGGCATACAGTGATGCGGTGTCTAGGTATCAAATTGGGCGGGACCTGGCTATTTATGATGAAAAGACAGAGACTTGGTTCATTGGGCTGCCCGCCACGGTATTTGAGCAGCGCAATCAAAACGAAGCTCTTTTCCTTATGGGCCGGGCCGTGTGGAAAGAATTAAACGGAGGCGTTCCGTACGATTGCATGCTTAACCTCTCTTCTCCAGTCGGGTTTTGGCAGAGAGTTAAGATTTCCAGGTTACTCCGTTTTCGGGAAATAGCTGCCAACGCTCTTGGCATGCTGTATTGCAGGAACCTAACATCAGCTTCCAACGCATTACTCCATCTTGAGCTGGGCCTAGATGTATCGGCATTGCAGTGTGATCCCGGTTTTTTTACCACGCTCGATAACATCGATACAGTGGAAGAATTGGAGCTGCTTAATCGGGAACTCCCAGTGATACCGGCGGCACCTTTGAATCTTTATGCCATGGGACAGTTTGCAAAAACCGATTTGTTCCAATCGAACAGAGTGGGACACCGTGCTAATTCCTCACTCAACATGGATGATTACTTTGCCGATGTTCAACTAGCAAATGATCACATCCATCCCCCTTTGCGAGAAATGCCGGAGGAGGACAAGAAATTCAGGGAACGGTTCTTGATTGTTGCCCAATACATGGTGGCGGAAGCGGACGAAGTGATTATGAGGGAGGAAACTCAAGCAATTATGAGGTCAGTAAATCGCGAAGTCCTCACAGAGCTGGAGGAAGAGTATGATTGGAAAAAAGGAAAGAACGGAAATACTTTTGCTGTTTCCTGGGAAGTGTATTCTGACGCTTCTCCGAAAGTACGTGCCCGGCATGCAGCGGAAATCCTCTTTTACTGCGTTAAAACTTCGATGAGCGATGGGGCTCAATGTGATGAGGAGTTTGAGGCCCTCAAATTCCTAGCGGAAAAATTGGGAGTTGATTTTCTAGATTTGCTTGCCATCGACAGTAAAGCTACAGAAATCGCCAAGGCTGAAATGGATGAGAAGGAAATTATTCAAGTCTAATGGATCGTTGTAAGATGAGTGATAGACATCAATTGACCGAACGCATCATTATCCGGGCAAAAGCTATTGCCTTTTACACTGAAGGAGATTCAGTGAAGGAATTGACTGTAGAATATTTTCTACAGGCTTTCCGATCTCTTGAAGGGAAGGCGGAGATTCTCGAAATACTCCAAGTGTTATTTGAAGAGGCCGGCCAAGTTTGCTGGCCGAATGAAATAGGGGCATTCACTCAGGAGGAAATTGAAGAAATCGAACTGCTGGAAACGTCGGTGGATTCCAAGGGGATCAATCTCTCAAAAGAGCTTAGTGCCTCCTATAAAATCACGGTCAAATCGGATCATACGATTCCTTTGGATCGTTGGGTTAAGGAGTTGCTTAGATCATCGCAGCATCTTGTATTGTTGGAGTTTGCAGAAATTAATGGGGGTCTTACTCAGTCTCAAGAGTCACTATTCGGGCAATGGCATAATATCCAGCAACGGGTTACAAAGCTAGAGACCGAATTGGCGAGGCACTTGACCGGCCAGCCAACAGCTATATCGATGATGGCGCGTGCCTATCGTGTGAGATGCCAGTTCCCCCCAACCCACGGGCCTAAAGGGGTTCTGACTGTGCTCGGACCCCGCAGTGCATCTAAGTTGAAGTTGGCAAGGGCTTTTACCGATGCGCTATCTGTCGCAGAGGACGAGAAATACCGGTTATTCACGAATCTCGAAGAATTGGAAGGCACTAACGAGCCCAGCGTATTTTTCTTGGACAACATCGAAGAAAAAGAATTTTCAAAGTTGCTTGCTGCAGATTTGGAAGCGGGCAAGATCATGGCCGCAGATGTAGGAAAAACGTGGGTTATTATTGGTACTGGCCTTGGGAGTGAGTTTTTTGGTTCTGAGAATCGGTCGGGAATTCTACGTAGTGCGTTGACTCTCAGAGAGGAAATATTTGACGTATTGGAAAATGAAGTGGTGCGGGGAGGACTTGGGCCTGGGAGTGATCGTCAAGCCATTGAATTGGAATTGGTGGATGTTTTGCGTGAAGGTAGCCTAGTGGCACTCAATTCTTTGTCTGCATCCGGCTATATGGAGGTGATGGACAAATTCCTTGGAAAGGTATCGAGATCAGAGTTCCCGCTTATCCCGGATGTTATCATGGATGAGGATGCCAAGTTGTTGTTTCTCCTTTCCTTGGTGCCAAACTTGAGCGAACAGCATGTAATATCGAGCTTAAAACATTTTGTCGGCAAGCAGGTTGCAGATGCTTGGGCAAAGTCAAACAACGAGGGAGAGACATTGTCGACTAAGATTAGTGCCACATTAGATGGGACGACAAGGGAGTTTTTGGAGAAAAGGAGAGGCCGGAACGTTTTGCGCATTTTCCTCTTTGATGACGATGACCGAATGGAAAAATTTGTTTCGCAGGATTTTAAGGGATGGGAGCTGGATTTGCACCGGGGTGTTAGCATCGGAGATGTCAGCGGCAAAGACCCGGACATTGTGTTGTTGGACTTAGACATAAGAGATGAAGACAGGAATCTCTTTGGCTTAGACTTGCACCGTAGGATCAGGGAGTCCAACCCTGATTTGCCAGTTTTTTTGTTTAGTGAGAAAGAAGAGGGTACATACAATGCGAGTGAAATAGCAAAAAATGGCGGAGCTCGAGGATATTTCCATTTTGAAGCGCGAGAGGATAAGACCCTTTCAGTTGCCGATGAGGAGAAGCGAGAATTCGAGAAGCTGCTGGAGGATTTTCAGCACAACCGACTACTGGAAAAACAGATTGCTCAGAGACGCCAAGTGCATTTTGCCGTTGATTTGGCCTACGGAGATAACCAATCAACAGCATCGGTGGTATTGAAAGATCCCATTGAGCAAACAGTCAAGGGGTCGGCTTTTCAAGATGGAGGCATTGGCTTGGCCGAACGACCCGATATTACATTTAAGGATGTGTTCGGTTTGGAACGTGCCAAGGAGAGGTTGGAACATGTGGTTGGCCTATTAAAAAACCCGCTCTCAATCGAGAAAATGGGTTTACGCCCGCCATCCGGATTTTTGTTTACGGGGCTTCCAGGAACCGGGAAAACATATCTGGCTAGGGCTTTTGCCGGCGAGGCGGACATTCCATTTTTCCAGTTGTCGGCCGGCCAACTTTCTTCCAAATGGTATGGAGAATCCGAGGAGAGGATTCGAAAATTATTTGACAGTGCCCGGAAGTTTGCTCCTTCAGTTATCTTTATAGACGAAATTGATTCCATCGCCTCGGCTCGTGCAGGTATGGGCGGAGACACGGCGGATCACTATGCCACAATTCTTAATCAACTATTAACGTGCATGGATGGCTTTGAAAAAGACGACAAATACGTTTTTGTAATGGCGGCCACCAACCGTGTTGACTCCCTCGATCCAGCTATTCTGAGGCCGGGCCGGTTTGACGAAAAAATTCCTTTCGACCTGCCCAATGCATCTACCATAGGCAAGATGTTTATGCATTTCCTGCCGTGTTTGTTTCCAGATGAGAAATGTGCAGAGTTGGCGAGGATAAAGGCCCGCACTATCGGTTTATCGCCGGCAGAAATTGATCATGTGATTCGAGAGGCAAAGTATGAAGCCATAAAACGAGATTCAAGTTCCAAGGCGGTTACATTTAATGATTTGGAGCAGGCGTGCTATCAAGTGAAATATGGAGCAAAAAAGAGAGACGTTTCGGAAACATGGAAGGAGTCTGATGACAGGAAGAGGACTGCATGGCATGAAGCTGGACACGCTCTATTGCGCCGATTGCTTACACCAGATAAGGTAATCGACCTTGTTACAATTATCCCTCATGAGAGTGGGGCACTTGGCTTTGTGGCTTGGAATCCCGATGAAGAAACCTATAGCCACAGTAAAAAGGAAATGATGGACGAATTGGCAGTTTTGATGGCCGGTCGCGAAGCAGAGCAAATGACGCCCGACCTGAATGACTCCGAGGAGGGTGTAAATAGCGGAGCCAGCTCGGATCTGAGGCAGGCAACACAAATGGCCTGTGTGGCCATTTCACGGTATGGCTTGGATGCTGAGTTTGGGGATGTTTGTTTGTCTGGTTTGCCTGAGAGCATGAGAGACTCGTTGAGCTCAAAGGTTCATAAACGAGTAGGAGCGTGGCTCAGCGAGGCAAAGGGCAGAGCGAGGAGGCAATTGGAGGAGAATAGAGCTGCGTTGAAAGCCTTGGCTGAAGAATTGAAAGATAAAGACTCAATGAATGGCGAGCGTGTGAAGGAAATAGTGGGTCAGTTTCCGGCGGCTTCATCTGAACAGGAATCGGGGAATGGACAACCCCGGATAATAGAAGAAGAAAATAAAACCTGCACAGGCAGTCGAACGCAACCGGTGGCATCCAGTTAGACACCACCCGGAAAACTAGAAACGGTACCGTTACCATCGTGTGCTCCATAGGGGGGTGATTTCGTTACAGTCTAACAGTCGAATGTGTTTTCGGGCAAGATGGCATTGAAGGTGACGTTTCAATCCACGGCTATGGACAGTTGACGCGGATTGGATTAATCACAGGGGGGAGTTATAGTTTAGTGTCCATGCGGTTTGCACGGGTTCTTCATTATTTCACCTTCGGTTTCCCACTGGTTGGTTCATTTTTTTCTTCCCTCTGGTGGGCATTCGGTTGTTCAAATTGGCTCGGATGAAACTAGGGGCAAGAGTAGCAGCAGCGATTGAGTTATTGGAGGAGCTTAATGACCTTTGGCAGCGAGGGCGCAGGACTCCGGCAGATGGTATGTTGGCTTTGTACTATCGGCATCGACGCTATATTGGATCCAAGGATCGAAGGGAGATTTCGCGGATAGTGTATGGGGTGATGCGGAATGAGACGGCACTGAGGTGGTGGCTGGAGCAGACTGGGTTTGTACTCACTCCACGTGAATTGGTGTTGGGGGTGGTGGTGTTCTTGGATGGACAAAGGCTAGAGGAAGTTGAGGCCTTGTTTAGTGGGGGAAAGTACTGCCCCGAGCCGCTGAACTCGAAGGAATCGGATTGGGTACGGGCGCACATGGAGCAACCACTTCTACATGCGGACATGCCGGAGTCGGTTAGGCTAAATTATCCGGACTGGATGCAGCCGGCGTTGCAGGATTTATTTGGCGACCAACTGGCAGAGGCAATGGCAGCGCTAAACGCAGAGGCCTCGGTGGATTTGCGTGTGAACATTTTGAAGGCCACCAAGGAACTGGTGATGGCGGCATTAGTTGATGATG
>PBSW01000082.1 GCA_002726865.1 Candidatus Bathyarchaeota archaeon | reverse complement strand
GCGCGCTTAAATGATTGGGCACTTCCCTTTCTATTTAGTCCTAGATGCAATTACACCAAAGAGGTACAATATTACAGTTTATTTCGTGGTATAGTCAGACGATTACTACCGATCTGGATAGAGCGCTATTTTTTTTAATACTAATGGGTGATGTTAAACTAATTTTAACGGTTTGTGGTGAGCAACTCTGAAGTTTATGAACGAATTTATTTCTATTATAGAACATAGGCGAGAGGAATTCAAGTCTATTCTTGATCCGAATGCAATACCTAACGAGATTGAGATAAAACTCAGCAACCAACTTCATTGGCATTGGCATAACCTCCCTATTGCAAACACGGTATATTGTAGAGAATTCTCAATTGATAGTTCAAGTGCGGCTAGAACTCTCGCAAACGGAATTGACCTGTTTATTATACGTGCGCTTTTGCTTGGGAGCGACGGAACCGAGTTCAAACAGTTGAAATTTGAACTTTTAAAAGGTATTCGAGATCCGACAACAGCTTCTACCTTTGAGAGGGTTCTTCGGGATTTAATAGAAATTGAAATCGTGATAAACAATTCCGATCATTTAGAGGAGGGATTTGTTATGATAGACGGTAATTTGTATGGACGTTTTACACATATGCTCCAACAACTCCGTTTGAAAGGATGGGAGACATTACCTCTTCAATTATTAGCCGCAATGCTCAAACTCTTCGACCTCTGCCTAGAAAAGAAAATCACTCTTATTGGCGTATCAAAATTTTCAAAAACTCGAGTATTATGCTCAGCGATGTTATCCAAACTCAGAATACCCGTAAGAGATCCTGATTTCATGGACGTAGCGCTCTTAAATCGCTGGAAACACGGTGAAGAGGGTTTCACAACCCCCCTCTTACTTGGAGAGTACGCCTTTGTAGATGAAGTCAGAGCAATGCACGACGAACCTGATAAGTATAGAAAAAGATTCTTTGGGAGTATACCCCAAGAGCAACAGGATTGGGGAACCGAAATAATAAAACAAGTTCCTTTAGCTCCAGCCATAATTATGTTCCATCTGATTCCATCAAAAAATGAGCAACCTTTGAGAATTGATATTCCTGCTAGTTGCTTAGGATTAAATGATAAAATAATGGATGTCTCTCCGTACCGCTTCGTGAAGCCAAAACTAGTTGAGCCAATTGTTCAACAATTAACCGCAGCCTGGGGGGGAACCGATGTTTATAATGCCCTATTATATGTTGTTGATAAAGAGGTCCGACTGGAGAGTGCAACCATGGATAAAGTATATCGCTCGGTTCTTGCGAGAGAATTTGGTACTCCTATTGATTATGACCGAAACACAAGGAGGTTCTTTTCTTGAATAAGAGAACCATAGGATTTATTGCTGGAGAAGTAGACACCAACGTCTTCTGGTTTGTAAGTGACACAGATCGCTTTCCTCCACGCCTCGAATACCTGGTTATTCCAAATGTCAAAGAACGTGATGGCACAGAATTCAAACGGGTTGATGTCCTAGCTCAAGTCACTAGAATTGCAAACTATTCAGATATTATCAGCAAGAATCTTTCTCTCAGAGAGCTTGAAACAATAATAGATCGATATGGTAGCTCTCCAAAAGTTTTTGGAACAGCAAATATTCTTGGTTATCTTGATGAAAGCGGAAATGTTTTCTATCCTAGATCCGCTGCATTGCCCGGACAGGAAGTATTTGTAGCACCACAGGAGATGCTTGAGAGCTTTTTTACGAAAAATATTGATTCTGGCGTCCAGATTGGCGCGTTGATAACTCGTGAGGAAGTGAAGGTCAGTATAGATCCTAACGGGTTTAGAAGGCATTTAGCCATCATTGCTCAAACAGGAGCAGGAAAATCATACCTTGTTGGCGTCATATTGGAGAGGCTATTGCCTCTTGGTGCCACGATTATCGTGTTTGATCCGAACAGCGATTACGTAATGATGCGGGCTGATAGAAATGGTCAACCAACAAAGATATCTGAAAATGTTGTTGTTTATCGGCCGCCAGGTATCAGAGGTCGACGTTATTCCGATGATGAGATCGGAGGAGCCGAACAATATACAATTGATTTCAGTTCTCTTACCTCAAACCAAGTCTCAAATGTGGCTGGAATTGCTCAAAATTCTGTAGTAATACGAGAAGCGGTTGACAATGCGAAGAATATGCTTACCGGTATCTATGGCCCGGATCAGCTATTGGAACAGTTGCGCGCCTTTTCACAGGGAGAGATGGGGAGTAGACGGGCTAGACAGGCGGCAGAAAGAGCTACAACGTATATATCGCGCCTATCTAAATTTCATATCTGGGGTAACAAAGATATCCCCTTGAATGACCTTGTGAAACCAAAGCGTATGAGTATCATCGATTTAGCAGGGTTACAGAGAAAGGTTTCAGAATATATTGTCGACAAGACACTATCTGATGTCTGGTCAAGAGCAATCACGGGTGACCTTGACCATCCGGTATTCATGGTCCTTGAAGAGGCGCATAATCTAGCGCCAGGTAAAGGCTTTGGATCCGCGATGTCCTCGTTAATTATTGATCGTATAGCGGCAGAAGGCCGTAAATTTGGTATATTCCTTATAGTTGTTACTCAGCGTCCCAATAAAATTAGCTCCAATGTTTTGTCTCAATGTAATAGTCAGATAATCATGCGTCTTACGAATCCTGATGATATGAATGCGGTCCGTAACGCCTCTGAAGGGTTATCTGAAGATCTATTCCAAGATCTTCCTGGTTTGAATCGAGGGGAGGCTATCGTCGTAGGGGCTCTTACCAAGGTTCCAACAATGGTGAAAATCTCCGGGAGACAAAGTGAGGAGGGCGGGTCTGATATTGATGTCGTGAAAGCTCTTGAAAAAGGGTTAGAGTTGTTTGAGCTTCAGAAACACACTCAGTTATCGCCTGATAAAGACGAAGAAATTGTTTCGAAGTGGTAAGTATGGCGCTAACGATGGTTGTAACGGGAGATAATCACCTCAACTATTACAATCAAAAAATGGGCTCAAGGCTTACAGATAGAAGAGTCTGGATAGGACGCGCTTGGAGACAGACCATTGATTACGCAATTGAAAAAGAGGTGGATCTATACCTCCATCTTGGTGACCTATTTGACCAAATCTCCCCTCGAAACCCTCCTCGAGCGAGAGTCGTTGAAGCATTCCGAGACCTGCATGAAGCTGGGATCGAGACCTTCATACTCGCCGGAAATCATGAAGCTCCAGCTAGTATAAGAGACGGTGCCTCTCCCCATTCTGTGATTGATGAAGCAGGATTTGCAACGGTCTTCGAGAACGCTTTGAACTTCGAACACAAAATAATTGATATTGGCGGCAGGTCGGTCTCCGTGGCCGGTATATCTTACAATAAACGACTTGTCCCGGGGATGGACCCTTTAGAGGACCTGACAATTCCAGCAGGAGCAGACTTCAACATAGCAATGCTTCATTACTCCGTGGAGAGAGTTGCTCCGCCAACATGGGGAGGACCTCAGATTAGTATCAACTCTCTCGAACAGAACCGTCAGATAGATCTCTTTGCTATGGGGCACATACACGCGCATGTATCCAAAAAAGTCGGTGATTCACTTGTTTTGTATCCCGGAGCTACAGAGCGATACGATTTCGGTGAGTCTGGACATGAAACAGGTTTCTGCTACGTAACGGTTGATGATGGTATCGAGTTCGAGTTTATTCCTACAAAAGCTCAGCCAATGAGTCAACTAAAGCTTCACACTAGTAGTCTATCTCCCGAGAATCCCACTCAAGATATCCTCAAAGCGGTTGAACAAGGAAGCTCAGAAGACGGATTATGCCAGTTGGTTCTTGAGGGAGAGGTCCCCTTCGAGGAGTACCTTAAAATTGATTTCACTCGAATTGGCGATGAAGGTAGGAAGCGTAACTTCTATTTTGAGTATATTGATCGGATCAAACCATTAATTGAAGGCTTGAAATTCATCGAAACCGAAGGACTCCATCCTAGGAAGGAGCTATCTGCTAGCGGTCAACAGGCCGTGGAGTCCTCAAACCCTGATAAACGCAAACTTTGGGAACGAGCCGCTCAGCTTGCTCTAAGTTTCTATGACAAACATTGGGAGAGTTAGGGTCTTTGTTCAAGTTGAAAACGCTGAAATCTATAGGTTTCAAACGTCTTCGTATTATCAAAGAGTTAACTTTTCCTGATGGACAAATGCTGATCTTTGGGAGAAATGAGAGCGGTAAATCCACAATAATGGAATCCATCCACTACGGTATCTACGGGTTAGCACTCCGACCAAGCAAGAGAGCATCCAATGATGATCTGATAGCCTATGGATATCCTCAGGCCGTTATTGAGCTTGCTTTTTCCATCGATAATAATGAGTATAACGTGAAGCGTGTTATCAACCGGAAAGGTACAAACGTTCATGAACTCGTTATTCTGAGGTCCGACGGTAAAACAGAACGAGTTACAGGAGCAAGAGCGGTTAACAACTTGATTCTTGAGGAGCTCCATGGTATCGACAGTGATGCATTGTTAAACAGCTGTCTCGTTGAGCAGAAATCGCTGGGGAAGTTGGAGGCTGCTGTTCGAGCTAAAAGGATCGAGGCCATGACATCTCTCCTAAATTTAGAAGCCTTTCTAGATGCTCAGCAAGACCTGAAAAAATCCTCCAAAGAACTTGAACGAAAGAATCAGGAAACCCTCCATAAATTAAGTAAGGCTAAGCAAGCAAAAACCGACTACGAAGAAGCCGAGGAAAAACTAGAGAAGGTGCAGACTAACATAAAGGAAATTCTCGCTGATTTGAAAGAAACAGAGGAGAAGAGAAAAAAACTTGAACAGATTCTGGCAAAAATTAATCGAATTAATGAGATCAAGGGTATAGTCAATACAAAAACCTCGAAAGTAGATGGGAAAAAACGAGAATTAAAGAGAGTTAAGGAGAGCCTCAGAGAAGCTGAGGAAGCCGTAGAAATTATCAAGCAGATCGAAGAAGAACTTCCTAAAGCGCGTCTTAGATTTGATAAAGTCGATGTACTTTCCACGGCAATAGAAAATCTACAAGGTCTTGAAAGTCAACTTGAAAACGCTAGAGGAGACGAGAAAAGGGCGAGAGAACGTCTTACAGAAGCAGAGAAAAAAGTAGATGAAGCTGAACAAGCTTCTGAACAACTAGGACAGTTGAATAAGAGGATCAATAAATATGAACCAGCAAAAATAGCTCAAGACTTGTTTTCCCAAATTGAATCAAGTTCGAAAGAATTTCATACCAAAAGTATCGAGATCGATCGCTTAAGAAAAGAAGAGCCTGAAATCAAAGATAAGCTTGAAGCACTTAATGAATCTGAAAACCTTATCGATCAGCTAGAAAAACAGGAGAGAGAACTCGAATCAACGAAAAACGCTGTAGCGCAGAAAAGGACAATTGGATTTGGATTAACCCTTGTGGGTATCCTTTCTATTATTGGAAACGCTTATTCCCCATTTTTACTACCTCTAGGTGGAGTTTTAATCTTAATTGGAGCGATTCTAGTTTTCAAGAACGTTCTCGGAGGTTATGATCTACAGTTTCAAGAACTTAGAACCCAAAGGGAGAATCTTCTAGGTGAAAAAACGCGAATAAGCGAATATCAACAAAGTCTTGAAAAGAATAAGCGTCAACAGAAAGAAAATGAGGAAGCCTTAACGAACGCAGAGACAGAACTTACTTCTCTTATCCCTCAACTACCTTCATCCCCGAGAGAATATTCAGCAGTCTTGGAAATAGAAAATGATCTTCAGAACTCAGTTGTTTCTCTAAGAGACTTGATACAGGAAGATCTTCGAACACTTGTTAAAGTGACCACAAAGAGAGATGCGAACAAAAAGGTCGCTGATGACTTTGAATCACGTAAACAGGAAAAAGATAAACAAACAGGTCTTCTCGAAGATCAATTATCAGAGGTTCAAAATCTAGAGCAGCAATGCAGAGACATAGAAGAGAAACATGAGATCAATACAGAGCAAGCGGATTCCATAAAAGCGGAAAGAGACGAGTCCCAAAAGAAACTGCAAGAGCTATATACAAATCGTGAAGCAAACCAGACAAAGGCTTCGCAAAAAGAAAAACTAGCAGCAGACTCTCAGCGAGTCCAAAGTGAAATCCATGGTATCAATAAAGATGTAGCTGGATTAACAGAGGAAAGAGATCGGATTCTTTCAGAAAGCGAGATTGATCTAACGAAAGAGGAAAAGTTGCGGAGTCAAAACGAGGAATTGAAGGCACGTTTCACAAGACTTAACACTGAAAAAAAAGAGCGAACCGATGATGTTAAAGAAGCAAAAAATGTAATGGATAAAATGTCAGAACTAAAAAATGAGTATCCGAAACTAAATGAACGGAACGATGAAGAACTATTTGATCTTGAGGCGATGCGGAAAGCCGTAATTCTCATAGACGCCACAAGAGACGGTATCCTTGGAGGAGTGAAAAAACGAATAGAGTCTCATATGGTGCACTTTCTCCCTGCATTAACCAATGATCGATATAGTATGGTTCGAATTGATAAAACCGAATACAGGATTGAAATATTTGACCGGGAGGCAAAACGCTGGCGAGGAAAAGGAGTATTCAGCGGAGCAACTCAGGACCAGTTCAGCTTGGCTCTACGACTAGCGTTCGCATTGAGTACCATACCATCAACAAGGGGAGCCAGACCTGGATTCATCTTCTTAGATGAACCACTAAGCGGGTTTGATGCCCCGAGGACAAAAGGATTCATGACACTTCTCCAAAAAGAACTCCCCAAGTATTTTGACCAGATAATCGTAATTAGTCATCTTGAAGCCTTACAAGATGAGTTCCAACATAATCTTCAACTTGAGGCCGGACAGATTGTTCAATAGGAGCATTTTTACGCGCGCACAGGACTACAGGGAACGCAGGAAACGCAGAAACTAACATAATTTTCAAGGTTTAGCGATGTGGACAATAGGCTGCGTGACCGGTTTCTCATTCTGGAATCTAGTGTGGGTTGTTTTCATTAATAGATTCCGGAGATAAAAGTGGGATACCCTGGCGGTGGTCACCACTGCCTGAGCTCGATGGAAATCCCGTTCGGATCCTTTATCTCGCCCCTTTTCGAGACCCCCAAGTTCCGGGGGGGCTGGGAGATCTCTACTCCGAGCCCTTTGAGCCTCTCTACCTCCTCATCCATATCGGACACCCTTAGCGCGAACATCCTGACCCCCACTTGGGGCCCTTCGCCCACCTCATCCGCATCGGGGAACTCCAGGAGCTCTAACATAGAGTCACCGAGCTTCAGGTAGACGATCTCGGTCATCCCCCTGCTCCCGTCGAACTTGTGCCTTGAATGCGTGGAGAACCCGAGTACGTTCGTGTAGAACTCGATGGACTTTTTCATGTCCCTCGTGACGATCTCCACGTGGTCTATCGCCTCAATCATGACGAATCACAATACGATGGAGCCACATTCATTATAAAAATTATGAGCAGCTCCCCACACTGAAAAGTGACCATTCGCATCCTTTTGCATCATGGGAACTGGTGGAAGGTCTAACCCCCCGCCGATACTTTGGAGAGTAGGTCCTGAGAAACATCTTTGGCCCATTTCCCCGTCTCACTCGTCTTGATTACCTCCTCCAAGAAGGAGTTCCAACTCAGCCCGATGGAATTAGACTCTGTAAGGTGCGATATTCTCTACAGTAGGGCGATAAAGTGCGAGAACACCCTCTTCAACAACCCAAGGAACCGCACCCGAGCGCTATCAGAATCAGGTGAGCTTTTCAAGTTTATTTACAAAGAAATATCGCTTCAAAATCCCCTATTTTTGCGCGAGGGCACCAGTCCATCATCCAAGGCTCGTTTTTCAATGTCATAATGCGAGATTCACGAAAAAACACCTGTGTATATTATTCAACATATCGTGTGTGTGAAAATGCAAATAACGGTTGATCGCAGATGCAGTGCGCGCGAGTGAGATCAACGTTGGTTATTCAGGTTGGCGCTTCATGAGTTCGTTATTTAAGCTCCTTAATTGCTCGACAATAAGATTATTTTGCCTCATTAAAATGTACTGAGTTCTAATGAGCGCTTTCAGACATCGGAGATTATTCAACTCGAAAGATGTTCCACCAAACAAAGCGCTCCACTTATACCATGATGTACCCGATAGTTCATATTCAATATTTTCAGCGTCTTTTACATTCAGAACAGTGATTTCACCTTCATCAGTTATTAACAATCCTTTATCGGTTTCACTTTTATCTGGAAGCGCCACACCACCCCCCATTCCCAGTAGTGATAATTTTTTG
>PBSW01000081.1 GCA_002726865.1 Candidatus Bathyarchaeota archaeon | reverse complement strand
TGCGCTCCTCCAGAATGTTAGAGTCCAGAAGAGAGATTTTTCCACTATTGTATCAGAAGCACGACAAGGTGACTTCGTGTATTTCGACCCCCCATATTATTCACTGTCAAACACCGCCAACTTCACGAGTTACACCAAGAACCCTTTCTTAGAGGATCAGCAAAAGAAGCTTTGTACAGCATACAGAGAACTCGACAATAAAGGATGTCTCTTGATGCAGAGTAATAGTAGCACTGACTTCATCAGGAGTTTGTACAAGGGATTCAGGATAGAAACTGTAAGAGCTCGGCGGATCATCAACAGTAATGCGATGAAAAGAGGTGCGATCTCAGAGTTAGTTATCTTGAACTATTGATAGAGTACGTGTAATTAAGAAAACCAACCTATTCATCGTCCTTTTTATGAGGCATAGATATTCGCCTACCTTATTTAGGAAATGAGAGCACCACCAATCTAGGTTTCAATGGGAGCTGATAACAGCCTAGTATTACTCAGAAAGACCAGATTCCTAGAATACATTCGGAAGAATAACCTCGATGGATTAGTTCTATCCAGGATAGAAAATGTTCGATATATCTCTGGCTTCAAGCCCGTCGTTAGCCTCTGGTTCAGAGACGCTTACTGGGCGATCCTCGGAGAAGATGGGGAGACACATCTTGTTGTTTCGGTAGGCGACTATGAAAGAACCCGAAGAAGGATGCCAAATGTATCAATCAGCAAGCTGCTTTCAAGCCGAAAGCTCGAAATCGTAGCAAGTGGCATAAAGGATGTAATAGGGAGCTCTGGGAAAATTGGGTTTGATTCTCTAGAATTTGCAGAGTGTAACGAGTTGAAAAAGAAGTTGCCGCGCGTCAACTTTCACTGGGTATCTGGAGAATTGGCTAAGATAAGATCAGTTAAGCTTCCTGAGGAATTGACAGTAATAGCCAAGGGCGCGAAAATAACAGAGAAAGCAGTGGAAGCTGCTGTGAAGAATGCCCGAGACGGCATCAAGGAGTGTGCCCTTGCTGGTCTAGCTGAATATGAAGCCAGAGCACTTGGTTCTGAGGGAGTTTCATGGAGCCTCGCCACCTTTGCAGGAGTAAACGCAGGGATATTCACCAGGAACGATAGTGAAAGGAAAATGAAGAGAGGCGAATTCCTGATCATGGGCTACGCTACAATGTACAAAGGCTACAATACAGACATAACAGCTACGACTGTTGTCGGGGAGTCACCCACTAAGGCACAAAAGAAGACCTACGAAGCCGTCTACGATTCTTACAAGATAGGCCTCTCAATGGCGAAGCCAGGAGCTTCGACGAAGAAGATAAGCGACAGAGTAGCCAGGGTCATCGAGGACCACGGGATAGATAGACGCTACTCCTTCGCAAGCAACGTTCCCCTCATCCATGGAATCGGAATGAATGTATACGAAGCCCCCTTCTCACCAGACCCTGGGTTAAGTCAGCCTGATCACAAACTCGTCCGCGGACATGTCCTAGCCATAGAGCCGTCAGTAGCTTACTCCGATAAACCGCGGCTAGGTGGAGTAAGACTGGGCGAGACCATAACAATCACAAACGATAAGCCACAAGTAATTGGACAAATCCCCGCCCACTCAATCTCAATCTTCTCGAAGAAGTGACCCCTGGACCAGAAATATGAAAATGGGGAGATTTGCAAGTAATATCGGGCCCGCAGGGATTTGAACCCTGGATCTCCGGCTCCGAAGGCCTGCGCGATAATCCTCGACGCCCTGATCCGATCTAGGAAGTCTCTTGCTAGGCTACGGGCCCAAGCATCCGTTGACGAGGCACAAGTTAAACCTGTTTGCTATTGATTTCTCTTGGATATTCCTGTAAGGTAAATAATTGGCATTTTCTGGGAACGAGGCCCCCCATCATGACAGAGTCTGGCTGAGAATACGCCTTATCCTCTCCTCGGATACGGGTTTAATCAATCCTAACTCAGTCGAGATCGCGTAGATTAAATCAGGTGGAGTAACGTCAAACGCGGGATTCAAGACTTGCACTCCTTTGGGTGCGATCCTCCTACCCCTAACCTTCACAACTTCATCTGGGCTACGTTGTTCAATCTCAACATCTGTCAACTTGCTCTTAAGATCGAAAGTAGAGGAAGGGGCTGCACAGATCAGAGGAATGTCGTGCTTTTGTGCTAGAACAGCAAGTTGATATGTACCGATCTTGTTGAACACATGGCCAGTAGAAAGGATCCTATCTGCACCAACGATGACTTTTCCTACCATCTTCCGGGACATTACATGGCCAGCAGTCGTATCGGCAAGGACCGTTACATGAAATCCGTCACGAAGTAGCTCGTAAGCCGTTAGACGGGATCCCTGGAGCGCAGGTCGTGTCTCTAAGACGAAGGCTTGAATGTCTTTTCCTTGTTCTTTTGCTGCGCGCATGACCCCCAGTGCAGTTCCGTAGCCGACGGTTGCCAAAGCTCCTGCATTGCAGTGTGTCATGATTACATCGCCATCGTCCACAAGCTCCGCGCCAAAACGCCCTATGCGACGGTTTGCCTCAACGTCTTCCTCACCCATTCTGACGGCCTCATCTATTACAGTCCCCTTGAGAACCGCCACGTCATCGCTAGCAGAACTAGCTCTTTCGATAATGCGTTCCAACCCCCACTGTAGATTCACAGCTGTTGGCCTGGTAGCACGTAATAATATGGCAGCAGCATCCAACTCTTTCAATAGTGTCTTCTTATCACTAGCCTTGCTCCGTGTAGCGACCAGGGCCAAACCCATCGCTGCAGCCACTCCAATAGCTGGAGCGCCTCGGACAACCATATTCGTAATGGCTAAAGCAACCTCTCTCACCTCCGAGCATCTAAAAAATGAGAGGCGATTTGGAAGCTTTGTCTGATCTATTAGAACTACCGTACCATCTTTCCATGATACAGTTCGGAGTTCCGAAGAGCGGATGGCCACATTCTCTAGACGAGTTGTAAGTCCAATTATAACCCTAATGGCGAAAATAGCGAATATGCCTTTCTAAGGCGTTACACCTATTTCCAACTACTAGATCTTCAAAGGAAATCTCTATCACTAAAGAATTTAAAACACTACTTGGATATACAGAGCTTAGATTTTTTGCTAATGCAGATTGCCCCCCAAGAGTCAGAAGGAATCCAGGAAAATGTATGGATAGGAGCCTCATCAGGGAGGAAGCAAAAAGGAACTGTCCGAGTGACAGAGGGCGTTCATCCCCAAGTTGTATCGATCCCTGGAGTCTTTGGCCGACGAATTACAGGGAATCCCGAACCCCGCGGCAAGGGCGTCCACTTCAACACCCTCATCGAATATACCTTCGAACGCATGGATACGGTTTCGGCTGCCCTCGATGCCTGTGTGAAAGTAAAGGTGACAAGAGCCTAGACAATAGAGGTGTGCTGGAGAAATGGTCAGACTGGGCATGGTAATTGATGTCAAGCGCTGTGTAGGATGTTACGCTTGTAGTGTAGCCTGCAAGGTAGAGAATGGAACGCCACCCGGCATCTGGTACGCACCCGTCTACGAGAAAGAGGTAGGCAAGTACCCAAATGTCAAGAGGTTGTTCCTCCCGACACTCTGTAATCACTGCAAAGACGCACCATGCATAAAGTCCTGCCCGACGAATGCCTTAGCAAAGCGACCTGATGGAATAGTACAAGTCGATCAAGAGAAATGTTGCGGAACGAAGGCCTGTATTGCTGCATGCCCATATGGAGCTTTGCACTTCTATGGTGAAGAAAGAGGCGAGTATGGTTCTGAACTAACGCCCTATGAGGAACAAGCCTACAAAAAGTTCCAGGTCGGCACGGTTCAAAAGTGCACTTTCTGTGTCCACAGAATCGATCAAGGTAACAACACTCCAGCATGTGTAGAGACCTGCCCTACGGAGTGCAGGATCTTTGGAGACATAGATGATCCCGACAGCAAACCAGCGAAACTCATTCGGAACCGAAACGGAATGCAGCCTCGCCCAGAGTCTGGAGCGGACCCATCCAACCATTATGTCTTTTAGTATCCACATGAGCTATTGAATCCCAGGAGATAGTGAATAGTTCTTTGAAAGCTGGCAATCCCTTTGTAGAAAGATTTGTCATGGAGCCGAAAATCCAAAACTTCTGGGGGTTGGCTCATGCGTTAGAATTCTTCACCATGGGCACCGGTGCGGCGCTCTTCATCCTGGCAGCCGCAATTCGTATGGAACTAGGTGCTCTAACAGGTGTAGTCCTGGTTCTTCTGGGCGGAGTTTCCCTGCTACAGGACTTGGGGAAGCCTGACCGTTTCTGGAGGACGACGGCTAATCTGAAGACCTCGTGGGTTGCCAGGGGCGCCCTTGGCGTAAACTTCTTCATGATCACGAGCCTTCTTTTCGTGGCGCCTTTCGTTCTAGAACTCGTGCCCATTGGCATCACTCTGCCTTGGACAACTGGAAGTACGGTCGGCATGATCTTCCTGGCCCTGGCCAGCGCTTCAGCTATCGTGGTAGCAATCTATCATGGATTAGTATTAGGATCCTCATCAGTAATACCCGCCTGGAGAACAGCACTTGTTCCAACACAGTTCTTTGTCAATGCCTTTGCGAGTGGAGCTGCGTTCCTCTGGATTCTTGACTCTGTCACCGGATCGGCCACGATGGATCCAAGGATGTCTGTCCAGGTCATTGCGCTCCTCACCATAGCGAGCCTCCTCATACTACTAGGCTACACACTCGGACTGTCCAATGGCACTGCAGCAGCAAAGACCTCGTTTGGAATATTGACCAACGGCAAGACCGGTGCCTATTTCATTGGTGGAGGTATATTCGTAGGCCTGCTACTGCCGACAATTCTGTTGGCCATAGCTCTGATAGTAGGTCCTAGCCCAGTAAGTAACACTCTAACCCTAATATCGTCCATAACTATCCTCGTTGGAAACTTCTTTTCCAAGATCTCTGTTCTCAAGGCCGGAGTATACGAACCAACGTTCTGAGCAGAACGACCGGGTTTTGTCCTCATGCAGGTCAAGATACCGATTAAGGGCGACGCCAGTCCATGATGGCCGTCGCTCTTCGCGAGCTACTCCTTGTTAATCGACACGCGGACGCATGTGTCCACGGCGGCACTCACCATATCGATTCTATCTGGACGAATTGGAATGAAGGAGTTCCAGTGGATTCCCCTGTCCGTCTCTTTCCCCAAGCCTTTCGCCCAGTGGCCGAACGCGCCCGGCACCCCGACAACCTCTGGATGTATACCTTCGGTGATCTTCGCTATTGCCCTAGCTCTATATCCGAATTCCGACTCAAGGGATATTGAGTCTCCGTCTCGTATCTTTAGCTCTTCGGCTTTCTGTGGATTGATAAGGACGTGGAAACCCCTGTTAGCCTCCGTGAGGTTTTGAAGCCATGGATTGGAGACTGTATACCCGGTAGAAAGTGCCTGCTCTGGAAGCTTGAAATTTACTATGTAAAGAGAACGCTCAGGCTTATCAGAGTATGAAGGGCAGGGTTTCCAATCTGGAAGGGGCTGGTAGTCCGAAAGATCCCACTTAAGCCCCATCTTTTCCGTGAGCTCCGATACGTCCTCTCCTGCTTGTTTCATGTGCTCCAGATATATCAAACTCCTTCCAGTGGTATGGGGTCTTGGGTAAATTTCATCTATCATTTTCTCTCGAAGGACAAAAACCCCTTCTCGCTTGAACCACTCTAGCCCTTTCTCCTCCGAAATCATGGATCTTAACCATCTGTCACAGATGTCTTGCCAGTCAGTCGGATTTGATCCCTCTAGTTTGTGCTTATCCTTGAGATTGAGATCGGTGTTGAGTTTCGAGTGGAGCTCGTCCAGGAATCCCGCCTTTTCAGCGAGTCGGTACAAGAGCTCGAATGGGTGTGAGTACTTCACATCAGGTGTGACAACAGGTTGAGCGATCAGAGAATACCATGACTGACCACCCATTGGTTTCTCCAGTCTGTTGGCGAATGGCAGCAGGAGTTCCAAGAGGGCGGGATCTGGGAGTACATAGTCCGCCAACTCAGCCGTTTCGTCAACCTTGCTCGAGATTGAGACGATAAAAGGAATCTTCATGAATGCTCGCGCCATCTTCGAGGGATCTGCGCCACTGATCAAGGGATTTGTGCGAGTCACAACAAGAACCTCGGGCGAGTAAGGCAGTCCATATTTCTCCGGTTCGAGGAGTGCTTCTATCATGAAGATGCCGGAATAGGGCGCGACGGGGAAGAGTTCCCGAAGACTGATTCTCTCGGGCGATTTCACTTTCGCCGGAGGATAGATGGTAGGTACGACGATGGGTTTCGCGCTCAATTCTCCAGAAGGAATTATGATTCCATCAACATCTTGCTGGGGCCCCCAGCCTGGGCCAACTGCATTGGATCCAAGCATACCTCCAGGAACATCACCAGCACCCACCATGAGGTTCAGCAGATACATCGAGAAGCCCGTCAACATAGCGTGCTTGTGTTGACTGGGTCCCCTATTCCATAATGCAGCGACTGTGCGAAGAGGAAATGATTTCCCCTCGAGGGAGATCGTGCTCCCAATCGATGCTGCCTGGGCAAATTCACTTGCAATTCGTTTAATCGTTTCGACGGGAGTCGTGGTGATTGATGACACCTTTTCAGGACTATAGCTTGCTACATGATCCTTGAGTTTCTGAAAAGCAGGCGTGCACGTGTTGTCATTCACTGTGAATTCTCCTTCAATGGCTGCGTCGCTTCCCGAGACCTGGTCAAAGGGAAGCCCTTTCTCTTGCGAAATGTCCCAGACCATGGGCTTTTTCGTGTCTGCATCCCGTAGGTACGTACCATCTGATTTCAGAAGATAGGAACCGTTTGTGTACTTCTTCAGGAACTCCTTGTCATATGCCTTAAGTTCGTTAAGCAGAAGATTTAGAATTCCTAGAGCAAAAGCTGCGTCGGTACCAGGTCTGATGGGTATCCATTCATCGGCCTTCCCAGCCGCCTTGCTACATACTGGATCTACAACGACGAGCTTCAATCCTCTTTCGCGGGCTTCGGCCAGCTTCTTAGCTGACTCCATGGCGTTAGAAAGTATGGTATGGCCGAACTGGCACCCGAATAGAATGAGATATTTGCAGTGGTCTAAATCGGGCTCCATGAAAAAGGCACCATGTGCAAGATACGTGAAGGGATGCACGTTGTTGCCACAGAAGAAGTTAGGAGTTCCCACCTCATAGTTCGAGGATCCGAAGGCCGATACCCACGAGCGATACAAGTGAGCTGCATGGGTGTCGAAGGTCATGAAGACCAGTTTTCTCGGGTCATCCTCTCTGACTTTTTTTAGTCGTTCTCCAATTTCGGATAATGCCTCGTCCCACTCGATCTCCTTCCATCCAGGTTCGACGCCGAAACCCTTCGCCTCGTTGGTCCTCTTCAACGGCTTTTTCAGACGTTCCGGATCGTACAAGTTGGCAATGGCGGCCGTTCCCTTGGCACAGATCTTGCCCTTATTGTGGGGAGAGCTCGG
>PBSW01000080.1 GCA_002726865.1 Candidatus Bathyarchaeota archaeon | reverse complement strand
GTCAAAGGAGAACGAGGTCGATACTAGATGGATTATAAGTGAAGCATTAGCTGCCAAAAAACAGGTATTGGTGCCCTTTGTAGATATCTCAAGCCATAGCTTGAATTTCTCTGAAATTCGGGATCCGCAAAAGGAACTAGTGTCTGGAACTTTTTCAGTTCTTGAACCAAAGGTCTCTTTCAGGCGTCCAGCTTCTTTAGAGGATTCAGATCTTAACTTGATTCCAGGAGTTGCATGGGATGAGCGCGGATTTCGTATTGGCTATGGAGGAGGATATTATGATCGATGTTTGACAAAGCTAAAAAGGAGAGTTCCTTGTGTTGGACTGGCCTTCGATTTTCAAGTCCTTCCACAACTCCCCATCTCTGTCGTGGACGTTGGGGTAGATATGATCCTTACTGATCGACGTCTGATAAGATCTGGATCCACAAGCTAGTGAAACAACTGTTGAACCCGATCTTTGATTTCTTCCGTTTGGGGAAAGACAGTGAAAAATACAATGCTAATAGATTCTTCTACTATGCGATAACAACTTTTCCGGATGGAGGCGACGAATTAATATGTGCCATGATTTCAACTTCAAGAACATTCACTACAATTAATGAGTCAAGATGAAGTAACAGCTTTACAAAAAGAGTTGATTGAATGAATGTATTAGTAATAGGAAATGGTGGTAGAGAAGATTCTATTCGGTGGAAGTTGAGAAATGAAGGTATTCATATTTTACGCAATATTGAAGATGTGACATCTAAGGATTTGATAGTAATTGGCCCAGAAACACCTATTGAGAATGGATTAACTGATGAATTGGAATTAAAAGGAATACCCGTTTTTGGCCCATCTAAACTCGCTGGAAGGTTGGAAACCAGTAAGTTATGGGCTAAGGAATTTATGAAACGTCATAATATACCTACTGCACATTGGTTAACATTTACTCGGGGCGAACAGGGAATGTCACAAGTAATTAATCTTCTGACTGATGAACATACTCGAAAACGATATCCAATTGTTATTAAAGAAGACGGATTATGTGGGGGGAAGGGTGTAGTAATTTGTTCTAATTATAAACAAGTACTTGATATTATTCCGTCTATCTTCATTGATAATATATTCAATTCTTCATCCAATAAAATATTAATTGAGGATTTTGTAGCAGGTGACGAAGCAAGTTGTTTTGTAATAACTGATGGCGACCATTATAAGACACTCCCATTTTGTCAAGATCACAAAAGAGTTGGAGACGGTGATATCGGGCCAAATACGGGTGGTATGGGAGCATTTTGTCCTACTTCGCGTATTACGGATAAGATAAAGAGAACGATAGAAGAACAGATTGTTATACCTACTCTCCAAGGAATGAAAGAAGAATGCCTTGTTTACAAAGGAATATTGTACATAGGATTGATGATTGATAAAGGCGGTTCTCCATATGTTATCGAATATAATGCAAGATTCGGTGACCCTGAATGCCAAGTATTAATGATGTTGATGAAGAGTAAGCTCTATCCATTATTGGAAGCAGTTACACAAAATAAACTGGATGAACAATCAGATCCAATATTTCATGATGGATATGCATTAACTGTTGTAATGTGTTCAGGAGGTTATCCAGGCAAATATAAAACTGGATATATTATAGATGGACTAGATAAGAAGAAACCAGACAATGTAGAAATATTTCATGCAGGAACTAAGCGATCAATAAAGTTGAACACAGACCGTAAGTTAGGGTCATGGATTACAAATGGTGGACGAGTTTTGAATGTCACCGCACGGGGAAGTTCATTAGAGAATGCAAGAAAAAATGCATATGGCGTGGCTGAACAAATAAGTTGGACTGGAAGTTTCTATCGAAAAGATATTGGAGAGGACAGGGAAATCTCGTAGAGGCTCTGAGGTTTGAGGACTGATTTGCTAGTCCTATCTATTTTACTGATGTGGAATCACTTACATTAAACTAATAATGGTTGAAAGCCTCATCTTAAAAGGGGGTTTGACTTGCCAAACGGTGTCCAACAATTGTATTATTGTAGAATTGAAAGGAATGCCATTGGCAAAGTATCCGACATATTGCCATTCATAAGACTTGTCGATCTGGTTGCCATGCTCGAGCAATTTCAAGGAGATCTAGAATGAACCCCCAAGTTGCTGTAATTGCCGGAAGCAAATCCGATGAAGCTATTACAAATGATATCGTAAAGGTCCTCACCGAATTTTCAGTGGCCCATGACGTAAAATTCATCTCGGCTCACAGGAATCGCGAAGGACTTGAAAAATATGTGAGGGATTCGCCGGCTAATGTATTCATCGCTGTAGCCGGTCTCTCAGCCCATCTACCAGGAGTCTTGGCCTCGATCACGACTAGGCCAGTGATTGGTGTCCCAGTCTCTGTAAAGCTAGGCGGGCTAGATTCACTACTTTCGATCGTCCAGATGCCACCAGGTATTCCTGTCGGATGCGTGGGTATAGATAATGGAAGGAATGGAGCATTCATGGCTATTGCAATTCTGGCTCTTGAGGACAAGACTCTTGGTGACCGTCTCAAGGCTTATCGGGAGACGATGAAGTAGATGCCCAAACTCTTGCGACGCGGGAAAGTGAAGGATCTTTACATTAACGACGACGGCAGTCTTCAATTCCACTTCACTGATCGGGTATCAGCCTTCGACGTGATTCTACCTTCAATCATTCCAAGGAAGGGCGAGATCCTTTGTCAATTTGCTGCTTATTGGTTTCGAAACTTGGGAGTGGAAAACCACATGATGGATGTCGTTGATAAGGACAGAATGAATGTTCGAAATCTCTCGATGCTACCAATAGAATGCATCGTTCGTGGATATGCCTATGGTAGCTTTTACGAGAGAATTCGGACGGGTGATATCGATGTACCTCATGAAATGGCTTTGGCAGAGAGACTCCCTGAACCTATATTTGACCCTACGACAAAGTCTGATGAGAAGGATCTTCCAGTCTCAGAAGCTGAGATTCTAAGAAACCACTGGCTTGAGACTTCAGAACTCGAGGAGGTGCGAAGAAGAAGCCTAGAGATCTATGCTAATATGGCGCATAGAGCTGAGTTGGGAGGCTTCATACTTGCTGACCTAAAGCTTGAATTTGGAAGGGACGAAAGGAAACAAATCTTACTTGCTGATTCGATAGGTCCTGATGAGTTTCGACTTTGGCCAAAGGAAAAATACGCGGTAGGTCGAAACCAAGAAAGCTATGACAAGCAGCCAATTCGTGATTGGTTAGCGAGTATTAGCTATAAGGAACAGCTTGAAACTGCACGCAAAGAAGGGGGAGAACTGCCCACCCCTCCAATACTGCCTATGGAGCTCATCGAGGAGACGACGAAGCGGTACATTTTTGCCTACAAAGTATTGACTGGACTGGAGCTCTGAATCTAGTGAGGGTCTCAAGATATGCTAATGCTGGGGTAAACATTAACGATGTAGCCAAGATCCACTCTTTGTTAGCCCGAAAGTTTACCAAGTCCTTTGATCATCGTAGACGAAGATTTGGCCAGGTAGTAGGAGGAATAGGTCACTATGCTGGATTGATCGATATTGGCGGGGATAGACTTCTTGCAATACACGTTGATGGAGTCGGGACCAAAGTCTTGGTGGCACAGATGGTCGATAAAGGGTATGAGAGCATAGGAGTCGACTGTGTTGCCATGTGCGCCAACGATTTGATTTGTCTGGGTTCTGAACCCCTCTGTCTAGTAGACTACATTGCCCTCAAGCATGCCGATGAAGCATTGGTAGACCAGCTGGCAAAGGGATTGTTACGTGGTGCTGAAGAAGCGCGTATGGCTGTGGTCGGAGGCGAAACAGCTATTGTTCCTGACATGATCCGCGGGGTTGGGCGCAATGGATTTGACATTGCTGCCACTGGTCTGGGTCTAGTCAATCGCGATAGAGTCATCGACGGATCCAAGCTAAATGAAGGAGATGCTATCGTAGGAGTGACCAGCTCTGGTGTACATTCAAATGGACTGTCATTGGCTAGAAAGTCGCTTTTCTCGAAATTCGCAGCAGACGATACCATTGACGGTTTTGACCGCTCTTTGGGAGAAGAATTACTGGTACCTACGCGCATCTATGTTAAACCAGTACTTGAGATCATCCGGCGATATGAGGTGAATGGCTTAGCACACATTACTGGCGGCGCGTTTAGCAAGCTTACCAGGATAGGGAGAAAGGCGCGAAAAGGCTTCAAGCTTGATAGAATGCCCAGGTCACAGCCTATCTTCCAGCTCATTCAGAAGACGAGTCGGGTCAATAAGAAGGAAATGTACAGAACTTTCAACATGGGTATAGGCTTTTGCGTATGTGCTCCTAAGAACGACGCAGAGAATATCATTGAATTATTCGAAAAGAACAAGATGAAAAGTCAGATCGTGGGTACTGTCATAAAGAACCCAGGCGTTTATCTCGGGTCCCTTCGGCTAGATAATGGTACCTAAAATCTCGAAGTAGGCTGCTTCCTCAGGCGGTTCTTGTGGGATGACCGTAATGGATTGATGACATTCTTCAAGAACTGGTCGCACCGTTCCGTTGCATCTCCAGTATATCGGGCCGGATTGAGGAGCTTCTTGATCTGCTGGGGGCCGATCTTCGAGGAGATCGTAGAGTCTTCAATCAATAGTTCAAATAAAGGACTTTCTTGCCCCGACATTACGGCTTCCCAAGCGGTGAAGGAGTATTGTCTTAGCTTTTCGTGAAGTAACTGGCGATCAGCTCCCATTGATGCAAGTCTAGATAACAGTGCTTCAACCCCTGCAAATTCACCGAAACGTTTGACGTTTCTTTTGATTCCTGCAGGGTAAATGTTCAGTTTCTTGACGATGGCCTGGTATATAGTAAGACATTCCTCAGTAGCTAGAAAGGCTTCGGGAAGAATTATCCTTCTATTGCCAGAATCATCTAGCGTTCGTTCAAGCATGGTAAGAGATGCATTCTGTAGCGCCACTTGCGGAAGGGAACCAACATATCTGCCCAACGAGCACATTCTCTCTGCTTTGACAGGGTTTCGCTTGAATGGCATCGCACTGGAGCCCACTTGTTTCTTTGCAATGGGTTCTCCCATTTCTCCGAACGCTGGAGATTGGAGAATCCTAACGTCAAGCCCAAACTTCTGGGCGCTTTGGGTCATAGACGCTAAGACAGAAAGGAGGACGAAATCGATTTTTCGAGGATAAGTTTGCGTAGCAACAGGAACAATTTCTATTCCCAGCTTATTTGCAACTAGCTCTTCTAGCTTACCCGGTTTTGTTTTCTGGCCCAACAATTCTACAAAGCTTGCAGAGGTTCCCACCGCGCCTTTGATTCCTTTACCTCTCAAGATCTCGCGCCTCAAGAATTCGACCAATTGGAGATCTAGAACCAAGTCCTGTGCATAATTGGCAAAACGATAGCCGAGGGTAGTAGTTTCAGCAGACTGTAGGTGGGTCCAAGCCATACAGACTGTTGCCCGATATTCCATTATTTTTTCAGCCAGGGCGTCTAGACAGCTGACTAGACGCGTCAGCAGAATATCTAGGGCCTTTCCCATTCGGAGCACGTCAGCATTGTCTTCGATATCCGCGGAGGTCGCTCCCATGTGAAGTTTTCCACCTCCTACGCGGCTCTGTTCTGCGAAGACTTTAAGCTCCGCCATGAGGTCATGCTTTATGGCCTCTTCATAATGATGGGATCGATCGATGTTGACATTAGCTACATTTCTTCTCAAGTCCTGGAGCTCCGATGTAGAAACTAGGCCGAAACTACTCTGAGCTTCAGCTAAAGCCAACCAAATGTCTCTCCAAGTGCGTCTGTAACTAATTTCAGAGAAGATATTTTTCATTTCAGGGGAACCGTAGCGCCACGTGAAAGGAGAAAGGAAAGTATCGTATCCGAAAGTCGATGGCTTTGGCAACTCTGTTGGATATGGAAACCCAATCGACTTAAGAGTTTTAGATTTGTATGAAAACGTAGGTTAGTATGTTGGAAGATAAACTCCAACAGGTTCTTTCAAATTGCGACGCGCTCTCCAACCCATTCGTATCAAAGCTGCGTAGCCTGTGTATGGTGCCGAGTGTGTCTGCACACGGGAGATCACTCCAGGAGGCAGCAGAAGAGCTACGAGCTATCATGGTGGAAGTAGGGCTGAATGCAAAGATGGTCAAGATTCCTGGCGGACCCGATGCCCTCTATGGCGAGCTACCGGTTCAAGGCGCTGAAAAGACGTTGTTAATCTATAACCATTATGACGTTCAGCCACCGGATCCACTTGAGGAGTGGGTTTCAGATCCCTTCGCAGCTGATGTCCGCGACGGGTATATTTTTGCTAGAGGTGTTGCAGACAATAAAGGTGCCATAGTATCAAGACTGGGCGCTCTTAAAGCGATCCTGGATGCAGGTATTCTCCCGTCAGCGAATTTGAAGTACTTTGTAGAAGGCGAAGAGGAAGTGGGTAGTCCTAACTTGCCAAAATTCATCTCTAAAGAACGAGAGCTGCTTAGAGCAGATGGCTGTCTTTGGGAAGGAGGCCATAAGACTCCGTCGGGAAGGCCAGAGATTCACGCGGGCGTAAAAGGTCTACTCTATGTAGAATTGAGTATTGAAACTGCTGACAAAGATCTACATTCTAGCTTTGCACCACTGGTTCCGAATCCAGCTTGGTCCTTGGTTCAAGCCATTGGATCCTTGAGGGACGGGGATGGAAGAATCCAAATTGAAGGTTTCCACGACGATGTCATTGCTCCTTCTGCTAAAGAGATGACAAGAATGGAAAAGAATGAATTCGATCCCGAGATGTTGATGAAATGGGCAGGAGTGACTTCTCTACTAGGATCTGCTTCTTCCAAGGATAGGGCCATCAGTCTGACCTTCGAACCGACTTGCAACCTTTGTGGTATAGACTCCGGCTACAAGGGACAGGGTTCCAAAACAGTCCTACCTAGACGAGCAACTACTAAGATTGACTTCAGGTTGGTACCCAATCAAGACCCGGACGATATCCTGGCTAAACTTCGAAAACACCTACAAGACCATGATTTTGGAACTATCGAAATCCAGGTATACTCCTCAGAAAAACCAGCGAAAAGTGATATTGATTCAAATATTGTCGAAGCGATAACAGTATCAGCCCAGACAGTGTATGGACAAACGCCAAACATTTGGCCTAGCATGCCGGGGACAGGTCCTATGACGCTATTCGTAGACGAACTGGGTATCCAATGTTCAATGGGTGTAGGTGTTGAACATACTGGTTCCGGATATCATGCACCTAACGAGAACATATCTATCGTCGATTTCACCAAAGGAATGAAACATGCTGCTGCTTTGATGTTGACATTCTAGGATGAATTGACGGTATGTAGATTGGCAACCGAATAACCAAGTAGTACTTATCATCCAGTTCTGATCATCTGCCGAAGGTTGACAAATGGTCTGATGATGAACTCCTTCAGATTGAGAGGATCATCGACGTAGGTTACAATGGCTTCACCGTTTAACCGAGCCATCTGGTCACAGATTCTTCTAAGATCAGCTTTCGGGTCCAACATTATCAAATTGAGTTTGATGTCCTCTTTCCCCGCGAGATAGGCTCCGCGGTATGCATTATCCTCAGCACTTTGGCTCTGGTCGCAGGATATGGTAGGCTCGCTATCAGTTATGAGGAAGATGTTCCTATTGCCCTCTTCTCTTGAAAGAAATTGGATGGCCAGATCTAAGGCAAGACCTATGTCGGTATTTCCTTCTGGGCGGAGCTTTAGCAAATCTCCTGGGAGAACTACATGAGGTTCGTCATTATATGCTATGACATAGAGATTGTCATCAGTGAACTCCTCTTCAAACAGCTGCCTTAGGGCCAAAGCAGCCATGATCCCTCCTCTAAACTTGTTCCCATACATCGAATATGATATGTCTAGCAGTATCACGTTCGAGGACCTCGCCTTATGTAAGGGCAATCGAGCCTTCAGATCCTCGTGGCCTATGGCCAAGTTTACCGGATCGCGAATAGCTGTAGGGATGAGGGTCTCTTGAATGTCGAGGAGATCATATGAATGTACAGTACGGTAGTCGGTACCTGTCGGTGTCGTGTACCCACGGTGTACCGTCGGGCGTACGGTATAGCCGTGC
>PBSW01000079.1 GCA_002726865.1 Candidatus Bathyarchaeota archaeon | reverse complement strand
TCCACATGGCACAAGAGGTTGATAAGGAGCTTGAAGGGTGAACTTGGGATCGGCTTTCACCACGGGATCAGAGACGGTATCCAGCTTAAGACATACGCGAAGGCTGCGGAAGAACACAACTACAACTCGATCTGGGTTACGGAACGGTATTTTGCAGAAGAGACATTTAGTCTTCTAGGCGCCTTGGCGGTTATCACCAAGAAACCAAAGCTCGGCCTCGCTGTGACGAATCCCTACACTCGACACCCTGCACTTCTTAGTATGGCTGCTGCTACAGTAGACCGTCTATCGAAAGGAAGGCTAATCCTAGGCCTCGGCAGAAGCGAGAGAGGCTTGATAGAAGGACAGATGAAGATCCCGTGGGGTAATCCTCTGAAGGTACTTTCTGATACCATTGAGGCCAATAGACGGCTTCTGCGGGGAGAGAATGTTACTATGCGAAGTCATTCATGGCAACTCAGCCAAGTATCTCTGAATATGGATGTCTTTAGGGATGAGATCCCCCTGTATCTTGCAGCTACTGGGCCAAAAACATTAGCTCTTGCTGCAGATCTTGCGGATGGAGTTGTATTGAACGCCTATTCGCCTGTGAGGTACGTCAAATATGCAGTTGAATTTCTTCGGGAGAAGCTAAAGGAATCGGGCCGTAGCTCCAAATCGTTTGCAATTTCTTGTGTTTTGGCGACCCGCTTGACTGATGACCCTTCTTCAGTCATTGAAAGCTGCCGCGGCCGACTTTCTTCTCTGCTCTCAACACCCGGGCTTGGAGAACTATTGGTAGAAAAGGGTGGATATGACAAAGACATGATTCAAAAGATTAGGAGAGGTTTCAAAAAGAAAAATGCAGACGGAAAAGAAGTCCCTCCCGAGCTCGTGGAAGAGTTCTATGTCATTGGGGATTCGAAAAAGTGTAAGGAACGGATTGAAGAGTACCGTAGAGCTGGTGTCACGCTTCCCATACTATTGCCACGACTTTCAGAGTTTCTAGAAGTGGCACGAGAGTTGAGTCCTTAAACCTCTTTGGCGTTAGAAACGAACTTTCCGTACCCTGGCTTCGCTAACACCTCGCCTTCTTCCATTATTACTTGACCTCTTAGAATCGTTGCGACTGGAATGCCTTGCACTTCCTTTCCATCGTAAGGTGTCCAACGACATTTTGAATATACTCTCTCATTCTTGATGACTTTCTTGGCCTTGGGATCTACGATGACAAGATCTGCATCCGAACCAAGTTGTATTGAACCCTTGCGCGGATATAGACCAAAGATCTTGGCAGGGGTTTCAGAACAGACCTGGACTACGCGCTCGAGGCTTATCTTACCACGACTCACCTCATCTAAGCACAACGAAAGGTAGTCTTGTATCTGAGGTCGGCCGCCAGGAGCTTTCCACATATCTTCCCAGCCCATCTCCTTCTCCTCTCGAGTATGGGGCGCGTGGTCGCTACCGATTAAGTCGCAATTTCCATTCAAGACGGCATTCCACGATGCAATACCGTCATGGTCAGGTATCCACCGTCCAAGTGCATAGGGACCAAGCTTTTCTATTGTCGTCCATTGGTTTGAAAGAAAGAGGGCAGCAGGATTTACCTCTGTCGTGACGTGCTGACCTCTCTCTTTTGCTTGTCTTATCATCTCCCAACTCTCTACTGTCGATACATGCAAGATGTGCAACTTCACCTTTGTTTCCTTTTGCATTAAGATGATAGTGGAAATGGCAGTATTCACTACTATGGAATTGTAGTAAGCTGTAGCTTTAGCATAGGCGAGATGGTTCCTCTGCCCCTGACTCCAGAACTGCTTCGTAATATATTCCCAGATTTCCTGGTCATGTGGATGGATCATACAGACCTTGCCCGTTTTTGCGATCGTCACGAGTAACTCCAGAAGGCTTCCGTGATCGTCAATACCGATCCCTGGCATGTGTGGATAATCTCTGCCTACATCCTTGATCATGAAGATCTTGAACGCCGTAGCACCAGCCTCTGCGATCTTCGGTATCTCCTCCGGTACGGTACCGGCAGCATTATGACCAAAATCGACTAATGATTTACGTCCTGCGTCCTCAATGTGCGCCTTGAAGCGGTCAAGAGTGTTAGTGGGGGGTTGAACATTAGGCATGTCCATGGCCATGGTGATTCCTCCCGCAGCGGCTGCGCGTGTACCTGTCTCAAAATCTTCCTTGTGAGTGAACCCGGGATCCCGGAAGTGGGCATGAGTATCTATTGCACCAGGGATGAGTATCTTCCCTGAAGCATCAATTCGTCTATCAGTTGATGCATTGAGCAGATCATTTCCTATAACGGCTATCCTGTCATCTGCTATTCCTAAGTCAGCCTTGTACCGTCCACGTCCAGTGCAGATAACTCCACCACTAATGACAAGATCAAACGTCATAGCGTCAAAGGGGTGTGCTCTTCCATTAGGTAATTAACCTTCTAGAAACAATTCGATGAAATGATCTAGGGATTAGACGGTGCTGGTGGATTCGCTCCAGGAATCTCGCCTGTGAACTCCTTTCCCAGCTCTTTGGCCTGAAGCTCTAGCGAGCGTCTTAGCTTTGGGAAACCCTCGGGAGGAAAGTCCTTGAAACCAGTTCCCTTTATCTGGTCTAAAGAATCAATTGCTTGACCGACCATGTATTCTTCGATATAATCCAGCATCTCGTCAACCACATGAGTGCCGCGATAGAGGGCCGAACAGATACCTACACCGTCTGCTCCCAGCATTATACATTTGATGACATCTTCGCCAAAGTGGAGACCCCCAGACGGCATCAGAGTCTTCCCAGTTCCAAGACGATACATGCGAGCAAGAACCTGGAATAAGTTATACCGCATAGCTTTCCCACTAATTTTCGCATAAACGCGCTTACCAGTGTAGAGATCCATATCAAGAGTCGGTATGGCGGTGTCAAACGCATATCCTTCAAGGTACTTGCCATAACCATTTGAGATGACATCGGGATCAGTGGTCAACCAACGCTGTAATCTGGTCTTTGGGATCAACGGAATGTCTACTGCATCGCGGACTGCTTTCAGTACACTTACAATTCTTTCAGGATCTTCGGACCAATATTCTCCTAAGTGGGTATACCCTTTCCCCGGATATTGGAGATTCCTGAAGGAAGCTGCAGTTGCGCAGATCATATCCATATGAAGAGCTGCCGCACCTGCTTTTTCAAACTCTCTAGCCATAATTGCACCTTCTTCGGGAGAACGTGGAGAGAAGCTTCCAATGATAAACGCCCCCTCTTCTTCTGCTACTGTGCGATTTGCTCGAATAAACTGTGCCATGTTGAGATACCCGGGATTTTGAAGTGCTTCACTGCCATCTAGTGTTGTCATTCCATCATCATATACCCAGTAACAACGTGGTTGAATGGTTCCATCCCATCTTCTCGGATAGTTCCCAAGAGGATCCCACGTCGTTGATTTTGTAACAACGGCTGAACAACCTGCTCTAAGGAGTCGTTTTATCCCCCACTCGCTCACAGCATAACCGGCAGATTCTGCTATTAGCGGGTTCTTGAGGTCGAAACCAAGGAATTTTACTCCAAGATTTGCATAACGCGTTTTCCTAGTCATCTTTTCCATACGTTGCCTTATCCTTTTTAGACCTATTCTCTCGAAATCAACTAAGATACTTCAGCAACTCATCGAGAGACATGGTATTTACGATGTCATTTCTACTGGCCCAACCCCGACGGGCCTGAGTGATACCGTAGCTCAGGTAGTTGATTTGGGCCATAGAGTGAGCGTCAGAATCGATACAGAGCTTCACTCCCTCGTCTACAGCCATTCGGATATGTTCATCTTTCAGATCTAGTCGTTCGGGATACGCATCAATCTCCAATATAGTACCATTATCTTTGGCTGCCTCTATGATCTTCTTCATGTTTACAGCATAGGGTGGGCGACGGTTGATGATTCTCCCTGTTGGATGGAAGATAATATCGACGTGAGGATTGCGTATAGCTTGGATCATTCTCCGGGTCATTTCATCCTGTGGCATGTTGAAATTGGTATGAACGGCTGCTCCCACAACATCCAGGTCTGCCAAAGCATCATCACTGAGATCTAAATTTCCGTCCTTCAGAATATTGACTTCAGCGCCCTTGAGGATCTGAATCCCATCAAGCTTTCGATTGACTCTTTCAATCTCTCTTCCTTGTTCTTGAATCTTTGATTCATCCAGTCCACCAACCATCGCTAAAGAACGAGTGTGATCAGTTATGGCAATGTATTGAAGCCCAAGTTCTCTGGCAGCTTTTCCCATCTCTTCTATTGAGTTCTTACCGTCAGTCCAATTTGTTTGAGTCTGCAGGTCTCCTCTCAAAGAACCATGTTTAATGAGATCTGGTAAGCGTTCTTCCCTGGCAGCTTCAATTTCTCCCAAGTTTTCTCGCAATTCAGGAGGAATCCAAGGGAGCCCAAGTGCAGTGTAAATTCCTTCTTCATTAGTTCCAGCGATTGTTTGACCATCCTTGGAGAATACACCGTATTCATTGAGCTTCAAGCCTTTGTCTTGAGCAAGACGCTGGAGCGCTAAGTTGTGCTCTTTGCTACCGGTAAAGTATTGTTGGGCAGCGCCGAAGCTCTCCTCAGGTATGATGCGCAGGTTGGCGTTAAGCTCTATCTTTAGCCTAATAGAGACACGAGTGTTTTGTTTTTGATAAACGTGAATGGCTTCAGATGTTGAGATGAATGCCTTGACTAGCACATCGGGAAGACTAGTGATGGCGAGTAGATCTAGGTCTTCAACGGTCTCCTTCCCTCTTGCAAGACTACCGGTAATAACCACGGACTTTACTCCTTCTATGAATCTTAGTTGATCACGAATATGCTGAGCTAGACCAAGGACCGTGCCCAGTGGCTGGCGACCCTTGCAAGCCTTGAGAAACTCTATTCCTTTCAGGATCTTCTCTTCGGACTTGTTTCCGAATCCAGACAGGGATTTGATCTTTCCTTCTCTTGCCCTCTTTTCGAGATCCTCGACGTTCTTGACGTCCAACTGCTCATACAGAACACGAACAGTTTTCGGGCCGACGCTCTCTACTGTCAATAGCTCTGATAGCCGTACTGGGAATCTAACCTTGAGTTCCTCGAGTTGTGTAACTCTTCCAATTCTTATTTTTTCGTCAATCTTCTTAGCTATTCCTTCTCCCACGAATGGTATCTTCATTAGGCCCTCTATATGCTGACTTCGATGGATCTCCGTAACACTCTCGGAGAGGGTTTCGATAGACCTGGCCGCTCGCTCGAATGAACGTGGACGAAATGTATCGCCTGAAAGTTCGAGATAAAAAGCGATCTCATAGAGCAGAACGGCAACTTCCTCATTTGTCACTTGCTCCATGATATGGATACCTTTTCCCGTCTTTGCGACATTATTCTTTTGGATTGCTGTTCTATCATATGTCTAGCTGGGAAACCAATTACCGTCTTCTTCCCAAAAACGGTTATTATGTCTAGAATGTTATGGTCGATCGAATCTTCAGTTGGCTGGTCCACTAGAAGGAATTCGAGTGATCGACATAACTAAGACGATTGCAGGTCCCTATTCTGCATCTTTGCTGGGAGATATGGGTGCAGACGTTACAAAAGTTGAGCCTCCAGGTACTGGTGATGATTTTCGTTATGCAGCACCAATTGTAGAGGGCGAGAGCTACTATTTCATGATGGCTAACAGAAATAAGAAGAGCATAACACTTAACCTGAAAAATGAGAAAGGCAAGAAAATACTATTTGATCTAGTAAAGGACGCAGACGTCTTTATCGAAAGTTACCGACCGGGAACGGTGAAAAGGTTGGGAGTTGACTACAAGGCAATCAAGGAAGTTAATCCCCAAATAGTCTATTGCTCAATTTCAGGCTTCGGTCAGGACGGCCCCCTTCGAGATAGGGCAGCATATGACCTAGTTCTTCAGTCGATGGGTGGCATTATGAGTGTGACGGGTTCACCCGGTGGCCCACCTACTCCAGTAGGAGTCCCCATCATAGACGTACTGACCGCTCTTATCGCCGTCTATGGGATACTTTCATCTCTAGTTTTCCGGGAGAGGACTGGAAAAGGACAATATGTAGATACATCTCTCTTCGAGGCCTCGATGGTACCACTGATGCAAATGGCCGCGGTCTACTTCAATACAGGTGTACCTCCAAAACCAGGCCAGAAGCAAGAGTATCTGGTCCCTTACGGAGTATTCAACGCTAAGGATGGACAATTCGTACTGGAGGCGGGAAATGACGCTACGTGGAAACGCCTTTGCCATGCACTGGCACTAGACGACATGGCAGACGATCCGCGATTTCAGAAGAATTACGACCGAGCCAAGTACAGACAAGAGATCCTTCCGCGGATTGAAGGAGCATTGAGAACCAGAGAAGCCGAAGAGTGGATTGAGATATTAGGTGACGCGGGCGTGCCAGCGGGCCCTATTTACAATCTGGATCAGATCTTCAAGCATCCACAAACGGTACATAGAAAGATGATAGTCGAGGTTGATCACCCCAAGGCGGGTCGTACGAAACTAATTGGGATCCCAACCAAATTCTCTGAGACTCCAGCTGAGATCTCCCTTCCACCTCCCATGCTTGGCCAGCACACAGAAGAAATTCTGCAAAGAATTGGATACACTGCAGAGCAGTTCAAAGAACTGAAGAATGAAGGCGTAGTTTGATACGGTCCTAATGTTGAGAACATCTTGGCCAAAAAACATCACATCGATATTCGCGTCAGATTTGATGAAACTGACGGTCTAGGGATCGTACATAACGCTAATTACTTCAAGTACTTCGGCATAGGTTACTCGGAACTCCTCCGATCACTAGGTTTCAAACCGGGCAAAGAAGGACTTGCCATAGAAAAAGGAATATCTTTTCCACGAGGGGAGGCTTACTGCAGCTACGAGTCCCCCGCGAAGTATGGAGACGATCTCAGACTCTACACCAGCATCGGGAAGGTGACAAGAAGAACAATCAAATATGAATTTGAGCTTATTCGTAAGACAAGACGTAAACGTATAGCTAAAGGCCATATCACATGTGTAGCAGTATCTATTGGCGAGAAATGGAAGGCCGTAACTCTTCCAAAAGAACTTGTCTCAAGACTTGTCGAGGAGGGATACCTGATAAAATGATGAATATTCGCTAGGAGTAAATTCTAAGGCTCTTGTAAAGAGAGCACTTGAAGCATGACGTTCCAGCAAAGCTTATCTTCATTCTATTGGAGCGTTACCTTGAGAATAAATTGGGCAAAGTAAAATTTGGTGCTAGAATTCCTACTTCTGGACCAGTGAGTTCGACTCAGAGAGTTGTGGAATCTGCTCAACTGGCTGAAGAGCTGGGATATGAAAGTGCTTGGATCATGGATCACATCAACAACTCGTTTGAGAGACACAAACAATACCCTGTTGGTATGG
>PBSW01000078.1 GCA_002726865.1 Candidatus Bathyarchaeota archaeon | reverse complement strand
TAATGAAGCAGATCGGTATATGAAAAAAGTGTCGAGGCGTCGCATGGTCGTGCGCATGATAAATTAAGAACTGGAGAAAATGGAAATCAAGAGTCCTCTTCTAGATCACTCAAAAACTTTATGAATTTTTCACGTACACGAGGCGACTTCATCATTCCCATAAACCCTTCTTGGAACTCCACCTGCTCCGGAGTCTGCTTCACCAACCCGTAGGGTCGCTCCGAACTCATGACCTGCAACATAGGCAAAGCGTTCAAGTACTCACTTCGGACAAAGCTCTCATCCCTATAAAAGCGATTGTAATTAAGCACATCAACTGTGTGCCCCATCAGGTACTCAGCTACGATGCCTTTAGAACTACTTTTCTCGAACTGGGTCCGAAATAGGCTTCGAATTTGATGCACATTCATCCCATATCGGTTTCCGGAACTGCTGCCAACCTTCTTCACTAGACCCAGTTTTTTACAGTGTTCATGCCAAACCCATGAAACGCTGTGCGACTTTACAGGTCGTCCAAACTGGTTTACAAATATTGCCTCAGCGTCATTTGACCTAATATGGAGATAAGTTCGTATCGCATCAATAGCGTCGCCCCCTATGTACGTATAATATGGCTGCTTAAACCTCTGCTTTTTACGCCCAGGTAAATCAATCTTTACAGCAAATGGGTTTCCGTGAAGCTGTTCTCTGAGACTCTCGAATCCATTCATATTCCAATACTCGAATTCCCCTACACTCATTCCACTCTGAAATATGCTTAATATGATGGCTCGATAAGTTGGGTTCATACCTAGTAACATATTCCGAAGGTCTTCCACTTTCAGTTTTCCTCTAACTCCTGGCTTACCCCCATTAATCCGGAAAGATGGGTCTCGGGGCAGTTCGGCTCTGTTGTGGAGGAAAAAGCTCTTCAAGGCAGCGTAGCGGCTTTTCTTGGTTTTGAACCGTGTGTCATTCATACTTAGGATGTATCTTTGAATCAGGTCCAATAGGTCAAACCTTGACCCATTATCAGTATTCTGCTGATACTTGATCATCTGGTCTGGCGTGAAATCTTTGAACGGAGATTCGTTCTTTTTAACCCATCGGATAAACGCTCTCCATTGATAGTGGTATAACTTCGCAGTGGACAGTGAAACCCTAGACAACCAGTTCTCTAATGTTTCACTCAAGCATAACACCTGATTCATACATCATTAAAAACATTTATTTATAGGTTGTTATAAGACAAATCCCAATATGTCCGCGTTGGGTGTTGCCGTGGAGTATTTTTTTTGGCTCGAGTTAGACGAGAATTGTGGATCTGTTTTCTTTGTTTAATGGAGAGGGAGGGGGGTCGAACGTAGAGGACCGGATTTATGGTGACTGGTTTTGAGTGAAAGTCTACAGATAAGTGTGGATAGCAATGAGGCTACGGGACGTCGGGACATTGTGAATTATCTCCGACTAGCTGGTTTCAAGGTAGACGTGCAGAAGCTAGATGTTTGCGACTACGTGGTTTCTGACAGGTGTGGCGTGGAAAGGAAGGACGTGTCCGATTTTCTAGGGAGCATGAGGGATGGGAGACTATTTAGTCAGGCAGGAGATATGGCCCGTGTGTACGAAAAACCGATCTTGATATTAGAGGGAAAGCTATCCCGGGCTTTCGGCAGGAGTCGTATGAGGCCTGCGTCAGTTTATGGGGCGTTGTCAAGTCTTGCGCTGGATTATGGGTTATCTGTGATCCCTACGGATAGTCCTGATGGCACGGCGGTGCTACTACATCGGTTAGCGTATCGGGAGCAGGTTAAAGAGGAGAGGACTGTGCAACTTCGGAGCGTGCGGAGAGACCTGCCTCCGAGTCAGCAGCAGGTGTTCCTCCTGTCGGGGCTGCCTCAAGTTGGAACGACCCTTGCGGGGGAACTGTTGGCCCAATTTGACACGCCTTTCAAGGTGATTAAGGAGTTCGCGTCGGCAGAGGTGCATGTTTCTGCTTCGGGTAAGACAAGGAGGCTGCTGGGATCATTGGCTGAGGTACGGGGTGTGGGTCCAGTGATCGTGGAGAGGGCTCAGGGGGTTCTGAATCGCTCTCATCGGGAGCTCTGTGAGCTAGATGAGGGTTGATGAGTTCTACAGAAATCCTTTAATCGTGTGTCCTCTGTCGTGTTTTCACGAGGGCTCGTAGCAGAGTGGATAATGCACCGGCCTCCGGAGCCGGAGATCATGGGTTCGAATCCCATCGAGCCCGCCAATCCTTGGGTTTATTTCAGATACTGTTTTGCGCGCAAAATAAAACCAGATCTCCTCTGTACCAAACTCGCACGCTAGATGCAATTATACTTAAAGTGAAGTGAAGAAAAGAGTATTGGCGTGAAGTGACGTGAATAAAAATACAAAGCGGTCACGTTTGGGAGCCTTTATGAAATGAGAATCAATGACCTACCCAGAGTAAAACTAGCAGTCTTACCAACACCATTGGAGCCTTTGAAAAATTTATCAAAAGAACTCGGTGGGCCACAAATATACATTAAAAGAGATGATATGACCGGACTTGCGACGGGCGGTAACAAGACGAGAATCCTTGAGTTTATCCTGGGAGACGCGTTAAATCTCGGAGCGGATATAATCGTTACAGGAGCCAATCCTCAGTCAAATTTCTTAAGACAAACTACTGCAGCTACCCGGAAACTCGGCATTGATCTCCTTTTAGTGATCAGCGATAAAAAGCCTCAGGAAATTAACGGCAATCTGTTACTCACAACGATTATGGGAGCCGAGATCCGCTTCGTCGGCGGGCATGAAGATGATTTGGAACCAAAAATGGAGGAAATTGCTCAAGAGTTGAGAGAATTGGGGCATACCCCCTTTATCATTCACAGATTTGGTTCAGTTCCAAAAGGTGCTACTGCATACGTCAACGCGTTCAATGAGTTAGAGAGCCAAATAAAGCAGCGGGGTCTAGAAATCAACAAGGTCCTAGTCTCAAGTGCAGCAGGTACGTATGGTGGTCTGTGTCTAGGCTCGATAGCAGCTAATTCAGATATCGAGGTCATGGGAATAGCTATCAGTGAACGGAAAGATAACTGGGAACAGAACCTTACGGATCTAATCAACGGAACAGCGAATCATCTAGGATTGAATATCGAATTCAGACCAGACGACATCAACGTTAAAATTGATTACATTGGAAACGGATATGCTATTCCTACTGAGGGCATGATTAAGGCGATTAAGCTTGTTGCAAAGACAGAAGGAGTGCTTTTAGATCCTATCTATACAGGTAAAGGCATGGCTGGATTAATTGACTTGATAAAAAAGGAGGTCTTCACTGAGGACGACAAAGTTGTCTTCTGGCATACCGGGGGCGTGCCTTCGCTTTTTCCACCTCAATTCAGACAATTATTTACCTGAAATAATTGTTATATCTAATTTTCTTTCAGGACAACAGGTTTATTTCCACACTCTTTTTCACCTTAATCACTGTCTATCTATAATTGGCTGAGATCAATTTACCTATCCCGCTGCAGCGCGCGAGAACTAGGGAGAGAAGGACGACCCCTCCCCCCCTCAGAAGTTCCATTAATTAGATGTATCAATACAGAAAAAATAGCACTAGACTTTGATTATCTTTCTCTTTCATACCATAGATTTGGTGGTTGATCGGATCAAGAAAAAAAGGGCCCCTACTCTGATGCTTCACGGGATATCTTGAAGACTACAGGGCGCTTATAATCGGGGCAGCAGGCAGAGTGGGAGTTGGGCGTTTCGAAGTATTCGTAGGATCCTCCCGATTCCAATATTCTCAGATAAGGGTAGATAGAGTTGAGTGCAGCCGGGCAGAGTTTTCCTATATCCTCAGGATAGTTAAACGTCTCACCAATCTTGTGATCCAACGGGCACCACCCTTCCTCAAGAATATCCGTTATCTCTACAGACACTTTTGCCATTGTTCGTAATTCCTTCCGGTTTCAAATAGCCTTCTAGGATATTTATAGCTTGAGCAGGCGTGTGCTTTATTGAGAAAAAATATCCTTATTAAACTTAAAATAAACGACCGTATTGTCCCTCTTTGGAAAAATGAACAAACCACGTGTGACTAGGTTGATTCAAAACTGATTATCAGAAAAATTACCGTTTTTTGGTCTTTTCATTCAATCACAAATATTAATTTATTTACCTAGCACCATGTATCTTAGGTGAATTAACGTTGTCTGTTGCCAAGCCGAAAAAAGTGTCTACTGCCAAACTGAAGAAACAGATACTTGTGCATATCCATGATACGCCTATGAGTTTGATCGAGGTAGCTCAAGTAATGGAGGTGGAGGAAAAGCGTGTTTTTAAGCTCCTCCGGTCTCTTTTCAAAAAAGAAAAGATAAAAATGGTTCGGGATGATGAAGGAATCAGAAAATACATAAAAAACGACATTGTTTGAATCAGATTGCTCTCCCCCCTAGTCTTCGATTGAAGTGATTCCAGAGCGGAAACGATTTCTTTTCGAAGGGACACTTTAATAACAGAAATGAGAACTTAACTGAAAGTTCAACGAAGGTATCACTTTGGGGAAGATCCGGGTCGCAATAGCGGGACTAGGGAGCTGCGCCTCCGCACTAATACAGGGGGTCGAGTATTACCGGCACCAGAAAGAGGGGGAGATCCCAGGCCTCATGCACATCGACTTTGGTGGCTACTTTATCGATGACATAGAGTTCGTTGCCGCTTTTGATGTCAACAGCAAAAAAATTGGTATGGACATCTCGGAGGCCATCTTCGCGGAGCCAAACCTTTGCGCAAAGTTCGTCAAGGTCCCTACGATAGGGAGGAAGGTCCAGCCGGGCCCGGTCTCAGATGGAGTGGCCCCACACATGAGGGAGGCCTTCTTCGTTGAGGACCACGAGCCAGTTGACATTGTAGAGGCTCTCAGGGAATCTGAGGCAGATATGCTCATCAACTATCTTCCGGTAGGTAGCGCCGAGGCCACTCAGTTCTACGCCCGAGCGGCTCTTAAAGCCGGTTGTGCATTCATTAATTGCATTCCCGCGTTCATTGCCTCTGTTCCTGAGTGGGCCAAGAGCTTCATAAATGCCGGCCTCCCCGTCGCAGGGGATGATATTAAGAGCCAGATCGGGGCCACTATTCTCCACAGGGCTATTGCGGAATTATTTTCTGATCGAGGGGTTCACGTAGACTCCACCTACCAGCTCAATATCGGTGGGAACACCGATTTCCTCAATATGACTGTGGAGAATAGGCTTCACACGAAGCGGGTTAGCAAAACCGAGGCTGTTACGAGCATGATACCCTACGAGGTCCCCACTCGTATCGGTCCCAGTGACTTTGTTCCTTTTCTTAAGGATCACAAGATTTGCTACATCAAGGTAGACGGTAAAGGCTTCGGAGATCTTCCCATCACACTCAACCTTAAGCTTGTGGTAAATGATTCACCTAACAGCGGTGGCGTTGTCATTGATGTCGTACGAGCTGTGAAACTTGCCCTCGACAGGGGCATATCCGGTCCTCTTACAAGCATCTCCTCCTACGCCTTCAAGCATCCCCCGTTCCAGATTAGTGACAACGTCGCAAAAAATCTGGTGGAAGACTTTATCCAGGGGAAGATCAAACGTTAACTAGGATGTAACACACTTTCTACCCGTTATAGGATACCCTAGGTTCTACTTTTTCCTCTGCCCGAGTACAACTCTGCGCCAATTAGGTGTTCAGGTTTTTTGATCCTCGTCCTAACTGAGGCATATGGTTTATTCACAGGGCCAAAGACATCAAAGACAACGCCAACCCGCTTACCCTTATAATCAAAAACCGTCTCCCCGATCTTGGCGTTCCGGCTTGATTCGAGGATAAGGTTCCCACTGCTTCGAGAGATGTGACTCACCGTTCCGACCTGACTGCCTTTCTTTATAGATCCTCCTTTACGTGTAACCAATTTTTTAACACTTCATTATCGTTTATCCTGGGGCGAATTGATTTATCTTTTGGATCGGTTTGAGCGTATCCGCGACGCGATCTCAGTTGTGGTGAGTGTTTTCGACTTAGCCTTATTGACAATGACGGATCCTGTCCGATCCCATGGCTTTTTTGTGTAGGCTGAACTAGGTTTCAATTCCGGGTTCAACTCAAGTTCCTCAGCCGCTCTATAGAGCTCACCAATACTGACGCTCCGGATAGCCTGTGCCTTGGGCACTCTTCGGCCTTCCCCTCTAGTATTATTAGACTCGAAATAAGCTGGCCAGAATACTAGTCTGCGTTTTTTCCTCACCGGGGCCTCATCTCATGAGGGATGTTACTACTCCTCTTTTATGACGATTGCATTGAAAACGCCGTGCTGCCCTGGTCTTGAGACTATTTTTGCGAGGCCTTCATCAGTACGCACGATGGCTCCTTTGGTGATAACTCCTCGCCTGTTGTAGTCAATGTTTGCAGGGTTCTCCACGACGTCACGGATCTCAAGTCTCTCGGTTGTCCCTGTTGATGGGTCGGAGACGTTGACAACATTGTCAGAGAATAGCTTCACCTTGAGGAGGCGACTCTTCCCAGACTCCACCCTCCTAATGGTATTTCCCAGTTCAGATTGCAATGGAGCGCTACCCGCGTCCCTAAGCCTCTTGGATCTATAGGCTCTCTTCTTTCCGCCCGTCTTTTTTCGCTTTGTTATCCCACTCTGCCAAGCCATCTATTTTTCCTCAGTGTAAAAAGCTCTGCTCTTTCTTTAGACTTAGACCTAGGGAGGATATAAAAATGTGTGGAATATTCTTGTGTTCTCCTCAGGGGCGTTCTCCACAGTTTTTAGGGGAGCTTATCCATGGGCTCTGCGATGGTGCTCCCGTCGAAAGCCAGATTGAGGGTCTTTCTCCCAGCGCTCTCCCCATTTCCGTTATCCAGTCTGTGGATTTTTATCTGATTGAATATTCTTCTGAGTTGTATTTTCGTATTCATGGGATCCGTGCCAAAACCGAAATAGTCAGCGAAGAACGGGGTTGTTTTGATCACATAGGCTCTGTTCTCGTTTCTCTCTCTGGAGATTAGCCCCATGTCCGCCATCCTCTTAAGGTGAGAGTAGACGTGGTTTCCTCTGTCCGCCACAACCTGACCCTGGAGTACAGGTTGATTATAGGCAACGTAGGACAGGGTCTTAAGGGGACCGATTGAGAGAAGTGGCCTTTTTGTAAATCTCTTCACCGAATGATCAAACCTCTGTTTGAGCCTCATGACGGCTCTGTTTCCTGGCAGGATCATGACCTCTAAAGCACTCCTCCGAGCCTCGTATCGAAGAGAGAGTTCTCGGATTAAACCTGCGATCACCTTATCCGATTTCGTTCTGGCGATTACTTTCATGTTCTTAAGTTCAACCGGACGCCCTGCAGCATAAAGAGCCGCCTCAAGCATCGCCAAGCGTTTATTGTTCTGGATATTGCTGATCATCATTCATCTCTCTGACTTTAATCCGGATGTCGGTCTCTTGTTCGTCCTGAAAGAGATCCACCTTGAGACTCTGGGCCAAAAACAGTAGCATCATGAATATTCGGACCTTCTCTATAGGACTCAAGTTTTCTATGAGTTCCCTGATGCTGAAAGGCCCTCCATCCCTCTCCAAAAGGCTCTCGTAGAGTCCCTCCGATCGTTCCCCCACCTCAAGGAGATACTGTTCCACATCTAGAAAGTCTGGTATCTGAACCGGGAGCACGGGAACCCGTGGGAGAGATGACCTCCTATCCTCCGTGAGCGCACTCTCTAAGGCAGTAATAAGATCTGTGACGCTAGTATTCGTAAACTCGAATCGGAAGGGGAGATTTAGGGCTGGAGGGACATAGATGTCGGGTCTCACAATCTGGGGCTTCCGAGGCTCCTCTAACTTGAGGAGAAGCTCAGCCTTTTTTTGGTAGATTATTACTGAGGAGTTGATAGCTGTCCCGGCGATTCTAAAATCAATGCCGACCTTGTGCATCTCCTCTAAAAGGGTAGTGAGGATATGCACCAGATCTATGCTCCAAGGGCTTGTCTTCCCCAGCTTTTTGACCTTAAAGAGTATCTCCCAGGGATCTTGGAGGTAGTATGGCTTCTTCTTCGGCACTTTACACCGGTACCTCCACCTTCATCGGTAGCGATACTACTCGGCTCCGCCCATTCTGCGCGAAGACCCCGTAGATCTTATTGGCGTTGTGGACCATCACATCTTTGAGGCTTACCATAAGGAATTGGGACTCCATTGCGTTCTCCTTTAGGACATCAGCTAGTCTTGCTGTGTTCAAGTCGTCAAGATGAGCGTCGATTTCATCAAAAAGGTAGAAAGGAGCCTTCAGGAATCTCTGGATAGCGAGGAGGTATGCTATTGCGGCCACCGATCTTTCTCCACCACTCGCCCCCGCAGCGAGTCTCATAGGCTTCCCAGGAAACTGGACGTAAAGGTCAACACCCTCAGAAAATGGGCTTTCTGGGTTCTGGAGCTCAAGGCGTCCGTCTCCTCCACCTGTTAGCTTCTCGAAAAGAACTGAGAAGTTTTCGCAGATATCGTTGTATGCCGCCATGAATTGCTCAGTCTTTTCCCTTTCCACCTTTTCAACGAATCTCAAGATAGAGCCTTTCTCTTCCTCGAGCTCGTTGATCCTGACGCTGAGCATTTTGTAATTGTATGCGTCCTCTTCATAGGCTTGGATCGCGAGTTGATTCACCATTCCAATTTCACGTTTCTCTTGCTCAATCCTTCGGAGAGTCCTCTCCACCAGGGCGAGATTCATCCCGTTAGTTTGGAGCCTAACTTCAAAGCCAAGCCGTGACAGATCTTCGAAGCGCTGTCCGCTTTGGAGTCTGAGCCTCTCAAGCTCCACCTCGAAGGACCCTGTCCTTCTCTCGATATTCACCCTCCTCTGGTCGAGCCTCTCAATGTTTCGTTCGATTCCAGAAACGGCTCTCCTGTGCTGCTCAAGAATCTTCCCCGTTTCTTCCACATCGGAGGTTATGCCGTTTAGAACCTCCTGGAGCTCCTCGATCTCAGTTCTTCCCTCAGAGATTCTCGTAGAGCCCCCTTTCATATGTTCTTCAATGACCTTGATTTCTCCTTTCATGCCATTGATCTGGTCCTGGATTTCTGTGGTCTTTAGGTCGAGAAATCCGTCAATATGGTTTTTCTGAATTGAGATCTGGGTTTGAAGCAAGGACCTCTTTTTCCCGAGTTCAGTGGTATCCCTTACCAAGATGTCATAAGACCTCTCAAGCTGGATAACCTCGGAGGGATTACCCAGACCCCGGAGTTGAATGATCTCTTTTTTTGCTCTGTCTATTTCATGTACAGTTCTGGCCTTCCGCTTTTCAAGGACGGTAACAAGGCCTAGCTCCTTTGCTTTTCCCTCGACAAGCTTGGTAATATTCCCATTAATGGTGACGACGTTTCGCTTGTATCTCTCGATCGTCTCTAGAGTTTCCCTAACCTGCAAATCGATGCCATCGATGACGTTGTTAAAGTGATTAATATATTCAGTGAACTCCCTGAGGCTTCCACCAGACTTTTTTAGATCAGTCATTTTTGATGAAAGGCTTTTCCTTAATGCCTTGATCGTTGTGGAGAGATCATGAACGGACTCTTCGCTGGGGATAAGTTTGGTAAAATCGGGGGAACGCCTCCAGTGCCCTCCTAGGAGTCCTCCCTTAGGTTCAAAAAGGTCTCCGGTCAAAGTTACCACCCGATATCCTTTATTTGCTAAGGAGATTGCCGATTTCCTATCCTTAGCAACATAGGTGTCTCCCCAAACAAGGTAGACTGCTGTTCTATACTCTTCGGTGAATCTTATGAGCTCAGGCAAATATCCCTCAACACCTAATTCATGGATATTTTGAAGTGGTTCTGGTATTCTAATATTTTTCAGAGGTATGAACCGGGTCATCCCCAGTTTGTTTTTCTTGAGACTTTCAATGCATCGGAACGCAATATCAACGTCAGCAACAACCAGTGCAGTGCTCCAGCCGCTTGCTGCCGTGTTCGCCGCTTTCTGATATTTTAGGTCGATCTTCACTAAAGACCTTAGCTGCCCGTGATATCCTTTGAGAGCTCCGGCTTTAGACATCTTGATGATTCGTGCCTGGGCTTTCTCCTCAGTGACTAGGTTCTTCCAAAGATCCCTCTTAGCTGCGAACTGGGTTATTGTGTTCTCAGCTTCCTTGGCAAGCTTGTTAGCTCCCAGAATGGTGTCTCGAATTCCTTTCTGTCTCCCTACCTGACCCTCAATATTCTCGAGCATCTCCTCGAGCTTTTTAGCTTCATCGTTCTTGAGGTCTTCGTACTCCCTAATCTTTTCGCCTAAATTTGATGTTGAGATGAGAGTATCACTCTTCTTCCTCTCTAAGTTTTCGATTTTACCCTCAAGCGTAGCAAAGTTAACGTTCTGTTTATTGATCTCGATCTCGAGACCACTTAGGCTCTCTTGCATCGGTACAAGATCCTCTGTCAGCTGCTCTATTCTCCCGAGATTATACTCCGCAAGCTCCTTTTGAGTTTCGATCTCAGCGGCCTGGCTCTTGAGGTCCTCCTCTCTCTTTGAGATCCTGAGCTCAATCCGTTTAAACTTCCGTTTCAGCTCGCTGAGAATCTTTTGCTTTTCTCTCTTTTCTACTTTCGATCTATTGATCTCCTTGAGTTTCGCCTCTATGTTCTTGTGGGTGGAGAGCTTTTTAGATTCTAGTTCCTTCAGACGGTTCTCGAGGCCTTTTCTAATCGCCTTTTTCTCCACAAGTTCCGACTTCATAATTGGGAGCCTTGTGTTGCTTTTCTCGGACGCCTCGTTTGTGAAATCCTCAAGACGAGCCCTCGCTTCATCCCGCTTGGCTAATAGCTTCTCTCTCTCCCCCACGATCCGTTCGATCTCTGTATGGTTCTCGGTGATTTTCCGCTTCGTGTCCCCAATGTTGGTCTCGATCTTAGTGATCTGCTCTGAAAGTAAGTACCCCTCAAGACGCTTCTTCTCCCTCTCCAAGAGGCGGGACCTGATCGCATCGTTCCTCTCGCGCTCCAGCCCTATCACTCTACGGCGAACTTCATCCCCCTTGGCGGAGGCAACTTCGATCTTCCTCTCGGCGTCATTGAGCCTAACTTGAGCCTCGGCCTTTTTCTCATCATATTCTGTGATCCCAACGAGGTCCTCGAGGGCATTCATCCTTTCCAATGGTGTCAGGTCGCTAAGGCGGGTCGCGAATCCCTGGAGAACCATGTTATATCCCCCGGGGCTGATTCCCGCCATCATGAGGATGTCTAGGAGAGCCCGCCTCGACGTCTGCTTCCCATTGAGGAAATATTTACTCTTACCCTCCCTGTCAACTCTTCTCCCTACGCTCACCGTCTTCCTATCTACTGGAAGGGCCCTATCAGTATTATTGAAGTAAATAGTCACTTGAGCGTAATGGGGCTTTGCGCTGTCATCCCCTGCTCCGTCAAAAATCAAACCTGAAAGAACGGGGACCCTCATACGTTTAGATCCCAGCTCCCCAAATACGAATTGGACCGCATCAATGATATTGCTTTTCCCGCTGCCATTTGGCCCCGTGATAACATTGAATCCCTGCTGGAAGCTGAGCTTCAAGCTTCCACCGAATGACTTGAAATTCCTAAACACAATCCGGTTAATATACACCATTTTTACCCCTCAGACCAGGTTTTTTCTCAATCTAACGCATGTTTATATCTTAAACTAATTCTAGTGGAGACTACCCTGTGTGTATTGCATTATTTCTTTAATCAATTCAAAACCGATGTTCGCTAAATGGGGTATCCTATACGGTATTATTAAGTATTACAACGAGATTATGCTCATCATCCCCTTTGATAACCAGATCTGAAGTTTTTTGATGTTAACAAACAGCTTGAACGCCTAAATTATATACCTTTGAATACCAAATTACAAAACCAGATGAGAACCGAAAGAGTTTCGAAATCCTTAGAATCTGAGGGGTTAGATGCTTACATAGTTACGCGAGAACCAAACATATTTTACCTCACTGGCTCAAACAGTGGCGGGATTCTCATTATAGCCCCTGATACCCACCCCATCCTCCTTACCCCCCGCCTTAACCTATACTTAGCCCAAGATAGCGCCTTAGGCTGCTGTATAGAATCATATGAGAGGAAAGAAAAAGAGGTCAAGATCGTGGAGAAACTGAACCAGATTAAAACGGAAAAGATTGGCTTCGATGAACTCTCCCTTATAGAATATCAAATGATTAAAAAAAAGCTTGGAAGTGTGGTGCTAAAAGAGAATCAGGATCTCATATGGGCAATGAGGAAGGTGAAGGACTTGTCAGAGCAAAAGTTCATGAAGCGTGCTGGGGCGCTTTCAGATTTGGGTATGGAGGCGATCCAAGAGTTCCTCACTGAAGGGGTGAGGGAGCATGAAGTTGCCGCCTCTGCTGCTTCTGCGATAAGGATGGAAGGTGCAAATGATATTTCATTTCCATTCATCGTAGCTTCAGGGCCTCGATCAGCATACCCACACGCAGGTGTCTCCGGGAGGAAGATAAAGAGAGGAGATTTCGTCACTATCGACATGGGGGCCACATACAAGAAATATTGCTCCGATATCACCCGGACCTTCATCATAGGTTCCCCCTCAGAGAAGCAAAGGACCATCTACGAGAACGTCCTTGAGGCCAATACAGCGGCGTTCCCGGAGATCAAGGAAGGTGCTAGAGGGATCGATGTAGACCGAATCGCTAGAGACATCATCACAACGGCTGGACATGGGGAGGACTTTTTTCATAGTCTTGGCCACGGGGTGGGCCTAGAGGTCCATGAACCCCCCTCTCTCAGCAAAAGTAGTGGGGACACTTTGACGATAGGGAACGTTGTCTCTAATGAACCTGGGATCTATATGAATGGCTTTGGAGGTGTGAGGATCGAAGACACGGTTCTGGTGACATCCTCAGGTCCCGAGAGGCTCACAAATTTCGATTCCGATCTGGACGCGATGCGTGTCTGAGCCACTATTTTCCGTATCGTCTATGTCTGTTCTGATAGCTTCTAATAGCCCTAGCCAGATCTATCTCCCTAAAGTCAGGCCAGTAGACGTCTACGATGAAGAGCTCACTATAGGCCGCCTGCCAGATCAAAAAGTTACTGAGGCGGGCTTCCCCCGAGGTCCGGATAATAAGATCCGGGTTAGGCTGTGGAAGATGAGCAGTATAGAGGTGATTCTCGATGAGTACCTCATCTATGCTCTCTGGATTGACCTCCCTTTTCTCCACTAGAGTTGCGATCTCCCTAGTCGCATCGACAATCTCAGCTCTACCCCCATAAGCAAGGGCAAAGTTGATGTAGAATTGGTCATATTCCTTGGTTGCTTGCTCCACCTCTTCGATTATTGATCTTATTTTCTCGGGAAGGAGATTGATCCTGCCGATGGCCCGGATGTTCACCCTGTTTTTATGGATGGCCTCAGAGGAGATGAGTTCTTTGAGGTTCTCCTCGTAGATCTTCATAAGCTCGTCAACCTCCGCTTTGGACCTATTGAAGTTCTCGGTGGACAAGGCGTAAAGGGTTACGGTGTTGATGCCGATGTCGAGGCACCACTCCATGAACTTTCGTACTTTCTCAGCCCCCTCTCGGTGGCCCTTCCATTGGAGGAGTGATCTTTTCGATGCCCACCGCCTGTTTCCATCTAGAATGATGCCTATATGTTCAGGTATCCGCTCCTTATCGATTTGACTGAGGATCCATTGACGGTACATCCTATAAACGCCGATGGCAGAAAGGAAGCCTTGGAGCATAAATTATCAATCCCTCCTCATATGCCCACTTGATAAAACCATGGCGGTCAGTATTCAGGTATCACTGAAATAGAGCTTTCGGTCTGATCCGTAGATCAGGAATACCGAGATTATAGTCGACAAAACTCCAGCTAAAGCATAAAGGACTAAGGGAGAGAAGGGAGCAATGATCTTATCAGGATCTATGAGGACTCTTGCTGACTCAAGGGCGATAAACCTGCTCCAAAAGGTGACAATTATCCCGACGACGTTTTGCCAGATTTTTGGGTCCTTCTTGATGTAGTTAGCGGCGATGCCCCCTATGAGGGCGGCCATGATCCCGATGACTATAAGATCGACAGCAACAAGCATAAAACGGCCTAAGATACTGGGTGACTGTTGAATCCACCATGCAAAGTCTTCCCACCAGAGAGGAGCGGGGCTAGGGAGATATTTCCATGCATTACTTATCCCCTTTATGCCTCCCACGAGGATGAGGATGAACCCGAAGCTCGAGGAGGCAGCTGTGATCTGGCGGTCAGGAGTAGGGAGCCGCATTTTCACAATGTTGAGTTTTTCTTCCCAGCCAAATCCTTTGATGAGCAGAACCAGGCCTATCACGAAAGTGAGTATCATGCCGGCGTTCTGGAGCTGATTGAAGATCTGGAGGACCCCAACCACAATGAGCATCACACCGGGTACTCCGAGGCTTATTTTAGAGTAATATGGATCTGTCACCATCTGTTTTAGATAGCGGAAAATTACTGCCCAGGTTTCCTCGAGGCGTTCGCTGTGCTTAACTACGATATGTTGGATCGAGTTTATCGGGATCCTGGACTGTATCAGGGGGATAACCGCCTCGTCTGAGTAACCGTCGGTTACTAGGATTATGCCGGTTGCCATGAATTCCTTCAGAATGCTCTCCAACTCCATCACTATTTTACGGTCGGCATTGATGCCTCCTAGAGCCGATCCGGATATTGTGGCGATCTGATAGTGTTCTTTTGGATACTTTTCTAGTAGGTTGTCGTAGATTCTCACGGCTCCGAACATGGCGTTGGCGTCTGCCTCTTCAGGGTCTGCTAAAGCTAGGATGCCGGCTGCCTCTAGGTTCTGAGCTCTTGACAAAATGGGGGTTTTTACGTTAGCCTTTTTTCCGATGTCGTCATCAATATCAATGCAGAGGATTAAGGTCCTCTCATGGTTGTTATTGGACTCCGACACTTTTTTTCCCAGTCCAAATTAGGTGGAGGGGCTATTTAGGTTCTTATATTATTAGATTCAATGATTCCTTGAGGCCCTTGTACCGGTTCCGGATGGTGACCTCGGTGACCCCAGCGGCGTCGGCGATCATCTTCTGAGTCCTTTTTTCGTCGTTCCTGACGCAGGCGATATAGAGGGCAGCAGCTGCTAGACCCATGGGGTCTTTCCCCGCGGTTGTCTTGAGCCTCTCAGCCTCCCGGAGTATTTTTACTGCGTCCTGTTGGGTCAATTCCCCGACGTTCACCTTGGCGGCGATTTTTGGGACCCTGAGTTGGGCCATAGGGATAGGCATCCTGATTTTGAGTTCTCTTAGGAGGAGGCGGTAGCATCGAGCAATGTCTTTCTTTTCGATAGGGCTGTGGGTTGAAAGCTCTCGGAGGGTCCGGGGGGTCTGGCTCGTCCTGCAGGCGGCGTATAGAGAGGCTGCCGCGATAGCGGAGATGGATCGACCCCTGACGAGGCCTTTGTCGAGAGCCTTTCGGTAGATTACTGCCGCCTTCTCCTTGATGGAGGGAGGTATATGGAGTTTGTCGGTGAGCCTGTCTAGCTCTGCCATGGCCTGGGCAAGGTTCCTGTCCACTGAGCTGTGGACTCTTGACCTAATCTGCCATTTCCTGAGCCTAAGCATCTGGAGCTTCGTCTTCAGCGGGATCTTTCGTCCGAAGGCGTCTCGGCCGACCCTACCGATCATGGTGGTGAGTCCTTTATCATGAACTGCGAAGGAGAGGGGTACGCCCACCCGACTCCTCGACTCTTTTTCCGTTTGGGTGAAGGCCCTCCACTCAGGGCCTTTGTTAATCACAGAGTCGGTGATGACAAGGCCACAGGCACCACAGATGATCTCTCCTGATCCACCATCATGAATAATATTGCCACCTCCACATTCGGAGCAGGCCAGCTCGCTTGTGAGTTGTGCTCTTCTTCTAGACATATAGATATCTCTCGCGTGTTAAATTATGTACTTCCATCTCAGATCCTTGTCCCTAAGGCTCAAAATGACTGGTCACTTGGAGTAGTAGCCTTCCTTCCATTTATCATATTTAAGTTTATGGGTATAGTCTTGTAGTGTCCAATCTAAAAGGCCGATGATATGTAACCATGAATGAGTGAAAGACTAATGCCTTAAGTTCCGTATCTATAAATAAGCGTGTTGTGTTCTCCGGTTCCTTTAGGGGAGGAAAATATAAAAATCGTCTCTTAGGGATTATTAACTGGGTTTTGATGGAGGTTCTTCCTAGGTTAATCCAAGGATCATTCTATGGTTTAGTGGAGGATCTTAAGATGGACCCTGCGGTGCGGGCTCTGGGGCTGTTTGGGAGCTGGGTCCGGGGGAAAGGCAATATTTCAAGTGATTTTGACATTCTTGTTGTTGATGGGTCAGGTTTAGATTATGAGTATGGTAAGGTGGAGGTTAGAGGGGGATGGTTAGTGGATCTCCAGCATATACCCTTGGGATGGTTAAGAGAGCCTGTGAGTCCCCAGCTGGATTATAGGTTTCACGAGATGGTAGTGTTATACGATCCCGTGGAGGTATTGGGTGAAGCAAGGGAATTTGTTGAGAGAGTCTTTATGAGTCCAAGGCGTGTGGAGGCGAGAACGGATGGGCTGCTTGCGACCTCTGAGATGTACCTAAGTAGGGCATCATCGGCGTTGAGCAGAGGGGACTCGGAGACAACGTTCGCTTATGTAGGTGCGGGGTTGACATCCGCTGCAGTTGTGTTGATAGATATTGCAGGGGTTCCTGTGACTAGGAGCCAGTTTGTATGGAGTCTGAGGAGAGCGTGCGTCAGGTTAGATATGGAGGATGTCTACAGGAGTTACCTAATCTTGAGCAGGGTTTCCAAGGTCAGCCGTCAAGAGGCCGAGGAGATCATTAAGGGGTTTAAGACAGCATGGGATGGGGTGAGGGGGTTTATCTTGGATCATGGATGTGTGATGGATGGGCTCCACGGGAAGGTGAAACGAGACGTGGAGTATTTAATTAACCTTCCAACATTGGGGGGAATTCTTACTCGTGTTAGAGGGATGATTGCAATGGAGAACAATATGGAGGCGGTAATATATCTAAGGGGATGGATGTTGCCTCTTCTAGAGGGGTTTGCATGGGCTATTTTGGCGGTGGATGGAGAGAAGTATGATTATACATCGTTACTCAGGGTAGTGGGTGGGGGAGATGAGGTAGTGCGAGAGGGGGCGTTAGATGTGCTTGGCCTTTCCGGAGTGACAGAACGATCTGCTGCGGAAATGTTAGTTGGGGCGAGGGAGTTGGTGGGGGACTTGAGGCTGGATCGGCGGAGGTTGGTGGAGTTCTTCATAGGTTAAGGGGTGACGGGTTAGACTTATATGGGGTTCTTGTTGGTAACGATCCGGTGTAGCCCGGTCGTCTAGCGGTCAAGGATGGGGGCCTCTGGAGCCCCAGACGGGAGTTCGAATCTCTCCCGGGCTACCAGTAAATTCTCCCGGTCAACTAAACCTCACATACGCTTCCTGAACTGCTTCACTTTATCAAAGTCACATACATATTGAAAACCAAGTTCAATGAGTTTCATGGCTGCCTTAGCAGTTGAGGCGGCTTTACGTACAGACTGACCGTTATCCTCATCGAAGAGGGCTTCCTCAATCTGAACATATTTTAGACGATTCTTCAAACCCTGATGTCAAAGGAATCTTTGTACAAAAAGCAAGTCTTGTGTTTTAATGGGACTCCTTGTACTTTCTCAGCACTAGACTGGCAACTGAAGAGTCCTGGATCGCGATGCCGACACTCTTAAACACCGTCAGAGAGTCACTATTGGTTCGCCCCTCCTTTTCCCCGTTCACGACCGCCCCCAGCTCAGCGTGGATATGATCAGCGGTTATGGCCCCCTCAGAAATAGGGATAAGAAGGTCCCCCGCCTCGTCCATTATAGCCTCCATACTATCCACCACTACCTTACCTTCCACGATGGTAGCCGTGTCCAGCTCTCGGCTGTCAGGGTAAAAGCTCCCAAACGCACCCACATGGACCCGGTCCTCTAGCCAGGCCCTTTGGATTACAGGTTCTTTGGATGTGGTAGCAGTGAGAACTATATCAGCGCCCTTTACTGCCTCTTTGCTACTCCCAGCCTTGATGATATCTACTCCTAGTCTTGACACCATCTCATTAACGAACCTGTCCATGCCCTCCTTGAATATATCAAAAATCCTGATCTGATCCAGATTGAACGTCTCAGCCATAGCCCAGGCCTGAGTCATCCCTTGGGCCCCACATCCGATAACCGCTGCGACCCTACTATCCCTTGGTGCCAGATATCTGGCGGCCACACCGGATACCGCCCCGGTCCTAATGGAGGTAAGATAGGTGCCATCGAGAATTGCGCTGATTCGCCCAGTCTCGGGATCGTTAACGACGATAGAAGCCATTGTTGTGGGCAGCCCCTTTCGGGGGTTTTCAGGGTATATGGAGATTATCTTTGTAGCGAGGGCCCCTGTCTCCTCAAGATATGATGGCATCAGGGAGACGCTCCCATTGTATTTGTCCAGCATCATCGTGGATCTAGAGGGCATTATGGCTGAGCCCCTAGCATATTCTCCGAAAGCCTTCTCGACAGCCTCGATGGCTTCCCTCATGGTCAGTATCTCTGCAATCTCTTCTTCACATAAGTACAACATCGTCGTCGGAGATGAAAAGGGATCAGTTTGGATAAAAAATATGGGTATCCAAAGGCATGAAAAACTGTAATCCTGTCATGAAGACCGAATAGTAGCCCCTCTTTTGCTTGGGAGAAAAAAGCCATAATCTAGTCCTTGTTCAATCTCAGAGCCGGTGTTTGCCTACTTCCGCGCGCGAGAAGCAATCTGTTGTTATGACGCTTCAGAAAATTGCGTGACCGGGAGAAAGTGACAACACTGACGTTTATGCTAGTAGCGCGCGTTAATAATATCTACATATCGGCTGACCAAAAAATATAGACGCGCGCGAACTAAACCCTAGGACTAAATCAAGTTATTCAATTAAACAAGATAAAGGTTCAAATGTTACCATAAGAAACCACTTCTCAGAAAGGAATGAGGTAGTGAAATGACTGAACTCATAAATTTGAATAAACTGGGCGTTGCCAAGGGAACAGTAGTAGAACAGGCAGTGGAGGGAAACTTTAAGGGTGAAACAGCAGAGGTGGGTCTTTACTTTGCGATGGCTCGTCAAGCTCAAAGGGAAGGATTCCCTGAGATAGCAGAGGTTCTCAAATCAATTGCATTGGATGAAGCATGGCATGGCGCAAGATACGCGGAGCTCGCAGGAAAAATATCTGAGAGCACTAAGGAAAATCTTGAAAAAATGCTGAAAGGCGAAATTGGAGCAAACATTGGGAAAAGACAGGCGGCAGTCCAAGCTAAAAAGGCAGGGATCGATGAGGCGCATGATGTTTTTGATGAAACTTCAAAAGATGAAGCGCGACACGCTGAAGCCCTCAGGGGCCTGTTGGCAAGATATTTCTAGTCTTAGAGATAACATAACCTTCGACCCTTTTTTTAAATAATTTCTCTAGTCGTACCTGCGATTTTTCATGCTACGCTGGGTTATAACACTCAGAGCAAAACCCATTTTAAGCTCATCTCCGCTCGCCTTACTGGAATACTGAAGGGAAAACCATGGAAAATCCCCTAGCCAAGCTGAGAGAAGAGTGTCAAGGACTTATTGAAAAGGCTATAATAGAAGTGTACCCTGGGACAAAGCTCCCAAAAGCAAAGTATTCCCCTCCACCCGACCTCGAGATGGGGGAGCTATCATCACCAGTGTGCTTTCAGCTCGCTAGGACACTCAAGCTGAGCCCCCAGGAGATAGCCCAGGGTATTGTAGAGAAGATCGACGCCTCTCTTTCGGGCCTTATTGAATCAGCGGAAGCCGTCGGGGGTTACCTCAACTTCAAGGTGGATGTGGGGAGATTTGCTGGGCTCGTCCTAGGAACTATAGTTGAGGGAGATGAAGAGTATGGCTTCGTTAAAACCCAGGAACCCATTAGGGTAATGGTGGAGCATACCAGTGCTAATCCTAACGCTCCACTTCACATCGGGAACGCCCGGAACAGCATCCTTGGTGACTGCATCGCCGAGATCCTTAGGCGCCAGGGCCATGAGGTCCTTGCCCACTTTCTCGTCAACGATATGGGACGCCAAGTAGCCATGACCACGTACGGGTGGAAACTTATGGGGAAGCCAGAGCCGGAGGGGAGAGCCGAACTATGGGTGGGTACCATCTACGCCAGCGTCAATGTCATCAACGAGACGATTAGACTCAGTGGAAAAATCGATGAAGCAGAGCGGAGGGGTTTGGTACATGAGCTCGCCAAGCTCCAGAGGGAGCAAGAAGAATACCGGAAAGCCGCAGAAGAGCTCCGAAAGAGATATCCAAAAGTCTATGATACCCTTGCCGAGAAACTCCCTAAAATTAATGACACTAACGCCGAGATCGTGGCCCTTAACACTGCATATGAAAACAACGAGCCAACGACCACCAAGGACGTCAGGAAAGTGGTGGGCTACTGTCTCAAAGGCTTTGAGACTAGCCTCGGCGAGATAGGGATCGGCTTCGACTCATTCGATTTCGAGAGCGACCTCGTCTGGAAGAAAGCAGCAGACGAAGTCCTCGATGAGCTCAAGGGCACCCCTTATGCCTTCATGGATGAAGGGGCCCTCATTTTCGACTGCGACAGGATCGCCAATGACCTATGCCTCAAGGAGCGCTGGGGGCTAAACTCGGAGCACGAGATCCCCCGCCTCGTCCTGATTAGGAGTGACGGCACCACCCTCTACACCCTAAGGGACATGGCATACCACATCTGGAAGTTCAACTTGGTGGACAGAGATATCAACGTCATTGGCTCAGAGCAGAGGCTTGCACAGCTCCAGCTTAGGATTGCCCTGGCCGCAATGGGCAGGCTCAAGATGGGGGACAACCTCCGCCATTACGCCTACGAGCTTGTCAACCTCCCAGGGATCAAGATGAGCGGACGCCTCGGCAGGTACGTTGTCCTCAGCAAGATTGTGGAGAAGGCCGAGAAACTAGCCTACGAGGTTGTTGACGTCCGTTCACCCCATCTTTCGGTAGAACATAAGGAGGAGATCGCCAGAATAGTGGGGCATGGAGCCATCAAGTACACACTCCTCAGCATTGATCCCATGAAGACAGTTACATTTGACTGGGAGAAGGCCCTCAACTTCGAAACCAACAGCGCTCCCTACATCCAATACAGCCACGCCCGCGCGTGCAACATACTGAAAAAGGCAGGGGACTGGCCTAAGCCCGACTACAAGAGCCTCTACGCACGCCAGGAGAAAGAGCTAACCCTAGCTCTTGCCCGGTTCCCTGAGGTCTTCATAGACGCCGCTAACGAGCTAAAGCCCATGAATATCACTGCGTACGTCAACGATCTCTCTGATAAATTCAACAGCTTCTACGCCGCGCACCCTGTCCTCAAGGCTGAGAACCCAGGGCTTGTCGGCGCAAGGCTCATGCTGGTGGAGGCGACCCGAATCACAATCAGGAACTCTCTCCAGACTCTAGGCATAGCTCCCCCGGAGAGGATGTAACCAAGCACGTTCATTGCTCACCCTTTTGTTTATATTCAGGGATCAGCGGGTATTATTACGGGATAAAGGTTGAATCTCATAAAGCTACGCCTATCTATGCTTGGAACCCTTGCACTCATTATAGGGGTTTCTACTATCGGAATGGCTACCCTTCTCGCTTACTCAGGGGGGCTGAACGTTTATTCACTCGCCACCATGGTTATTTTGTTCAACGCGGCCCAGTGGTTATTGGCCCCCTATCTTGTCAACGCCCTCTATAGGGTGCGCAAGCTCGATCCCATTGAAAATCCCTGGCTCCACAGCACATTTGAGGATCTATCAACACGTTCCGGAATCAAGACGCCAAAGCTGATGATCTCCAAGATGCGCATCCCCAACGCCTTCGCGTACGGGTCCCCCCTCACCGGGAACCACGTTGCAATTACGGAGGGGCTTCTTACGAGCCTTGAAGGAGAGGAGGTGGAGGCTGTCCTAGCCCATGAGCTGGGCCACATTAAGCACCGAGATGTCCAGGTTACCATGCTCATTAGCGTCCTCCCAAGCCTGTTCTACATCATCTCCCGGTCCACTATGTTCGCTCGATACGGCAAGAGGGATCAAAAGAATGGCGGGGGGCTTGCCTTGGTAGGGGGACTCAGCATGCTCCTATACCTTGGGCTCATGCTATTCAACCTTAGATTCAGCAGACTCCGGGAGTATTATGCTGACCAGCACGCGGCAGGCATCGTGAGCGACGGCGCCCGGAAGCTCACTGAGGGCCTGGCCAAAATCACGACATCCACGGCCCGTCACAGGATATTTACACCTAGGACCAGAGGGTCCAGCAGCTTTAAGACCCTCTTCATCTCCGACCCCGACAGGGCCGTAAAGGACGTTGCAGAACTGAACAGTGCCAGCATCGGGAGAAGCGATGAGGAACTCGTTGCCAACATCGCCTCCCGGAAGATAACTGGCATAGCCCGGTTCGCAGAGCTCTTTTCCACTCATCCAAATATAGTAAAGCGGATCCGGGCCCTTACAAACTGACAGGCCCTAGAAGATCACCCAATGCCTCAAAGTCGGCGTGAAGATCATTCTTTAGAGTACGATTGTATAGTATGGCCGCCGGATGATAGAGGGGAAAGACCACACCCTTCCCCCAAACAAAATCCAAAAGATGAGGCTTCCCATGCACCTCACCAATGGTAGCATTACCAAATCCAAAATGGTTGAAGACATGATACAGCGCCGAGTTCCCCATTGGAGCAATAACCTGCGGAGTAAGGATAGCTAGCTGATCGTAGAGATAGTTGGTGCAAGCCGCTACTTCGTCTAATCGGGGCCTACGGTTACCAGGTGGTCTGCACTTGACGACGTTTGTGATGTAGACCTGGGACCTAGCGAGGCCGGCGTTCTCCATGGCTTCGTCGAGAATCTTTCCCGCGGACCCTATGAAAGGCCTCCCCGATTCGTCCTCCTTTCGCCCGGGAGCCTCCCCAATCAGGACCACCGACGAACACAGACTACCCTCCCCCGGGACGACGTTTAAACGGCCCTTGTGGAGACAGCAACGCTCGCAAGTTCGGGCGGCGTCTGTGATATAACTCATTCGGGTTTCCCTTAGTAGAGTGTTCAAAGGAACCGGTGGAAAAGAGGGGCAGCGTGTTTAAATATTTACGGGCAATGAGGCTCAGAATGTTGCTTAATAGACTCGTAATATTTGATAGTTATAACAAGATAAAAAAACCGGGTCAATAGTTCCAAGTATTTTTTCAGTGAACCTGTAAAGATCATCGAGTTCGGAGCCTAAGATTCAAGAGGGATAAAACTAGAGTAAGGACAAAATCTAATGTCCTCGACTTTATACTACGTTTTACTGTGAAGCATGAGACACGTTCGATTAAAATCACTGAGAACTGGAGAGGTCAATTGAAAACCTTACGGGTTATTGAGCTTAATGACCTTGGTCCCCTATATGAGATGAGCAGGACGGGAATGGAGTTGATGCCGAACACATGGGGTCGAAGAGAATAATGCCTTGGAATGCATCTTGATTCTCCACGCCTTCGTCTACCTTGAGTTGTACAAAAAAAGATTGATGGTTTATTGAGAGAATTTATATAGAACGGTACACGGTTCTGTAGCGAAAATATTGGTCAATGGAATTCGCGTCATCAAGGACCCCGAAATAGCTAAACTCTTCGCTGATGAGACCCGCCGCCACATACTCCATACACTAAGGCACCATGAGAGGTCCGCGACGGATCTCGCCAAGTCTCTCAAGAAGAACCACTCTAGCATCATCCACCATCTCAACCTTCTTAAAGAGGCTGGACTTGTTAAGAAGACCCGCACCGTTCAGGTGAGGAATATGGTTCAATCATACTACAAGAGCATCGGAGATAGATTCATAGTGTCATACAGCCTCAGCGAGACCCTGGCGGAAGACGACAACTATATGGTATGGCAGGAGGAGGTCCAGCAGAGGATTACTGACGGCCTGAGGTCCTTCGGATTGGAGTTCAAAGCGGAGAAACGAGAAAAGGTAGAGGAACTCATTACTCTAATCAAAGAACTAAGGAAGAGGGCTTTTGAGGAGACCGTAGATAAACAAGGAAATCCGAATGAGCTTGGGAGATTTATCTATCGCAGTCTCGTAAAGCTCGTAACCAATCTGAAGTTGGCCCAAGACCAAAATTACATTAGTGCGCTTAATGAGCTGAACTCAGTCCTGACATTCCAGGAGTGACATAAAATATGGCACGGCGTGGCAGTGGAGGAGGCGGCGGTAGAGGAGGAGGTAGGAGATCAATTGATAGAATTCCGACCAGTACAAGGACCCAAAGGGAGACACTGAAACGCCTCTTGGGTTATATCGCTGTTTCATGGATGCTCAGAGTGGTTTTTGTTCTCATAGTCATAACTACGGTCTTCGATATCCTCTCCCCTGCAATAATTGGCTCCATAATTGACATGGTGAGAGCACTCAGTACTGGAGAAATAGTTGCATTCAAAAGGGGGGTTGGCGGATTTCCTTCAAGAATATTACTCCCCATTGCTTCGTGGTATAGCGCCGCTTCCGGTTCAAATCCTTCTTTTGGAGCCCTCCTCGTATTCAGCCTATCCCTGATCGTTATTGCAATAATAACGGGCCTCTTTACGTTCCTGCAAAGGTATACCACCACGATAGTGGCCCAGGAGGCTACCTACAAAATTCGAGAAGATATGTACAACAGCCTCCTGAAGCAAAGCTTCAGCTTCTACGATCAGCAAAGGACAGGTCAGCTCATGGCGAGGGCCACCGGAGATATCAACATGATGGGACGCTTTTACCAAATGGGGGTTCGCATGGTCTTATCCTCGGTTCTCCTCCTAGTGCTTGTGCTATACGCCCTGATCTCGATCAACCCAACCCTTACCCTTTTATCTCTGAGTGTTGTCCCGTTCGTCTTCCTCTCCACCGCGTACTTTTCAAGAAATGTCCGCCCCTTATGGAATCTGTTTAGGGAACAGTACGGGGTTATTACCTCGGTCCTCCAAGAAAATTTGGCCGGGACCAGGGTAGTGAGAGGATTCAGCAGGGAAGAGTTCGAGGAGAAAAAGTTTTCCGTTGAGCTCATGGAGTACTTCGACCTTAATATGGATTTGGCCTGGTTCCGCGCGCGCTTTGGGCCCCTTGCATCGTTCATCTCTAGCCTAGGCTTCGTCCTCATTATCTGGTACGGCGGAGGGCAGGTCATATCAGGCATCATCACCGTTGGAAGCGTTGTGGCGTTCTACTTCTACCTTGCAAAACTCATGGGGCCTGTCAGGAGAATTGGATTCATGACATCCATGGTAGTCCGGGCTATCGCCGCGGGAAACAGAGTCTTCGACATCATTGATGCTGAGGTGGAGGTACATGATAGGAAGGACGCCGTCGACGTTCAAGAGATTGAAGGCTGCATAACATTCAAGGACGTTTGGTTCAGCTACGATGGAACCAATATGGTCTTAAAGAACATCAACCTAACCGTCCAACCTGGGCAGACAATAGCGATTCTTGGCGCCACAGGCTCCGGGAAGAGCAGTATTATCAATCTCATCCCCCGATTCTACAATGCCTCCAAAGGATCCATCCATCTGGACGGCGTAGACTTGCAGGACTTCAAGATCAAATCCCTGAGGAGTAACATGGGCGTCGTGCGCCAAGAGCCCTTTATCTTCTCCACCACCCTAAGAGAGAATATCGCCTATGGCGTTAAGAATGCCAGTATCATCTCGATTAGGAAGGCTGCGAAGAGGGCCAAGATCAACGACTTTATCGAGAGCCTTCCTGACGGCTATGAAACCCGGGTTGGAGAGAGAGGGGTTACATTATCTGGAGGCCAGAAGCAAAGAATCGCCATCGCTAGGGCGCTCCTGAAAAACCCTAAGATTCTCATTATGGACGACTCTACAAGCAGCGTTGATACCCATACTGAGTACGAAATCCAGCAAGCCATTGACGAACTACTGGAGGACCGGACAACCTTCATTATTACCCAGCGCCTCAGCAGCATTAGGAAGGCCGACTATATTATCGTCCTTGATGACGGAGAGATCGCTGAGGAGGGAACCCACGACGAGCTCTTAGAAATAGACGGTATCTATAGGAAGCTTTACGAGACTCAGTCCTCTGGTGCCCAAAGGAGGAGGACTTAGATGGGCTATCACCACCACCACGGGCACGGGGACGAAGATGAGAAATATAAAAGGACCGTGCCCGACCGGGTCCTATTTAGCAGGATGCTAAAATACATCACGAGGCACAAAAGGAGGCTGGTGCTACTCATCCTAGTGACGATAATATCAACTGGGATCAATCTGCTCCCTCCTTACATGTTCACTCTCGCTATAGACAAATACATCGCGGACCTTGACACAGGAGGGCTTGCACTCATAAGCATAGCGTTCGTTATCGTCTACCTCCTGATTTTTGCAGCGCAAGTCATCCAGCGATTCATAATAAACTGGCTGGGGGCAAAGCTGGGGTATGATATGAGACTGGATATCTTCCGCCACCTCCAGGAGCTCGGCCTCGATTTCTACGCGAAACGGAAGATGGGGAGTCTTGTCTCCAGGGTCATTAATGACGTAGATCGGATTACGGAGCTCGTGACCAGTGGCGTGGCCAGCGTCATCGCCGACTTTGTCACCCTGGGGGGGATAATAATAATCATGATAACGATGGACGCCCGGTTGAGCGTTATAACGTTTACCATACTTCCCCTTATGATTGGATTCCTCCTCACTTGGGGTCGTAAAGTCCGAGTAGTCTACAGGGCCACCCGAAGAACCATCGCCAGCGTCTCAGCCAAATTGGAGGAGAGCGTCAGTGGTATGAAAGAGATTCAATGCTTCAGTCGAGAAGGAGTAACAAGAATGGAGTTCCAAAAGTTGAACACAGACAACATGAAAGCCAACGTCCTAGCAGGGCAGGTGATGTCGGCGTTCTGGCCTGTGGTTGCCATCTTCACAGCCATTGGTAATTGCCTTGTCCTGTGGTTCGGGGGTAGCGCTGTGATCAATGGAGCACTCAGCGTGGGAGTATTGTTCGGATTCATGTCATACCTCAACAGGTTCTTCTGGCCAATTGAGGACCTAAGCAACTTCTGGAATAGTGTTCAGTCCGCCCTCGCCGCCGCGGAACGGGTCTTTGGGATCATGGACTCTGACATCACGGTGGCTAACGCTCCGGATGCTGTAGAAGCCAACACCATTGAGGGAAAGATCGTATATGAGAAATTGTCTTTCAGCTATGAGGAAGGTCAGCCGGTTCTCAGAGACATCGACCTGGAAATAGAGCCGAACACCACTGTTGCCCTTGTGGGACCCACGGGGGTGGGAAAGACCACGTTAATCAACCTCCTCTACAGGTTTTATGACCCAACGCAGGGCAGAGTCACCGTGGGCGGTCAGGATATCCGAGGAGTCCATATTGAGTCTCTTAGGGGTCAAATGGCTATCGTCCTCCAAGATACCTACCTCTTCTCCGGAAGCATCATGGAGAACATCAAGTACGGAAGACTCGAAGCAACAGATGAGGAGGTCATCGAGGTCACGAAGGCCGTAGGAGCCCATGAGTTTATCAAAAGACTCCCAGAGGGCTATGAAACTGAGGTCAGGGAGCGTGGTGGCCGCCTCAGCCAAGGCCAGAGGCAGCTAGTGAGCCTCGCTAGGGCTCTTTTAGCGAATCCCCGTATCCTCATTATGGACGAGGCTACAAGCAGCATCGATGCCTACACAGAGTTAATAATCCAGAGTGCCATGGACATAGTCCTCAAAAATAGGACATCCATCATAATAGCCCACAGACTCAGCACCGTTAGAAAAGCGGATAAGATCGTTGTCATCCAAGAGGGAAGGATAGCAGAGACGGGCTCCCACCAGGAACTCATCAAGAGAGGCGGACTATATAAACGGCTTTATGAGATGCAGTTTAAATTTGAGATTCCAAATGGAACCATGGAGACCGTAGAACCCTAGATATCCCACTCCAGCTCCTCCGACAATGATTATAACAGCTAACCGATATATGGGAAAACGCTATCCGCTCACAATGACACAGGTTGTTGAAGACCCATGACGACCTCCCCCAGGCATAAACTCTCATTCAAGCTCTGGCTGGAGACAGACGAGGGGATGGTGTTTGGTCCGGGACTCTACCAGCTGCTAAAGAAGGTCTCTGATTTGGGTACCCTCAAGGCCTCGGCAGAGGGGTTGGGGATGTCCTATAGATTTGCCTGGGGACTTATCAGAAAAGCCGAGGGGAGAATCGGACAGCCCCTAGTTATCTCCCACAAAGGGGGGAAGTCTGGGGGCGGAGGTTTCAAGCTAACAGAAATGGGTCAACAATTCATCGAGGAGTTCCTCCACATCGAGCTCATCCTCAACGAGCTTCTCGTTAACAGGAATACCATCGACTTGGATCACCCGTTCACACAGGTCAACGCCACTGTTAAGGAGAGGGCGGATATGGAGGGGAAAACGGTGCTTACCGTCACAATGGACCTACAAGACATCGAACTGAGCCTTCCTAAGGACATCCTACGAGATGTAAAGCCTGGAGATCCAATAATATTTGAGCTACTTGCGCTACCCAGCTCATTAGAGAAGGCCGAGAATTAATATTTCCTTGCCGGTCCAGAGCTCCTGCGGACAATATCTAGATATGGAGAGTAACGGCTCTCGATGCCCTTGCCGTCCTCAGTAAGGGCGTATAAACACCTCTTGGAGGGATCATCTAACTTTTCGTCCTCTTTGGTAAGGTATCCAAGGTCTGTGAGCTCTCTAAGGTGATGATAAACGTTTCTGACATCGCTGTTAGTTAGATAAATGTGAAAGTGGTTTTTAAGAGACTGCCAAATGGTGTAGCCATACGAATCTGCGCCATTATCGTAGTTATAGTCGATTATTGCCATGATTTTCATTTTTGTGGTGCCTGTGCTGCCCTTTGGTTTGACCATGTTATTTCCCGAAAGGTTTTTATCATAGAGAGATATATATATTTTACGTATGGGTAAATTATCCATATTATCATATTTTGGCGGAGCAAAATCACGGTTCCAAGGCTAGTTAAGGTGAAAAAATGAAAAAAAACATGAGAGGCTGTACAAAGTGTGGTAGCATGAACATAATCGCAGACCCAGAAGCCGGAGAGGAGGTCTGTGGTCAATGCGGTCTAGTATTGAACGATGAATTTATCGACCTAGGGCCTGAATGGAGGGCATTTACTAGCGCCGAAAGGGAGACTAGAACTAGGGTCGGAATGGCAAGATCATACACAATATATGACATGGGGCTCTCAACAAGCTTCAAGGGAGGCAGGGACGCCCGTGGAAACAAGCTCACAGTAGACACTAGGAACATGATGAAGAAGCTTAAGCGATACGACACACGGTCAAAGCTTGACGACACCTGGGGAAGGAACTTGAGCATCGCCATGGCAGAGCTCGACAGACTCTCAACTGTTCTCTCGATACCCAAAATGGTTAAGGAGAGTGCAGCCCTCATTTACCGTCAGGCTCTCAAGGCCGACCTGATCCGCGGCCGCTCCATAGATGCCTTTGTCGCGGCTAGTTTATACGCAGCATGTCGGCAACGCAAAGTGCCTAGACCTCTCAAGGGGATCTCCAAGGCCAGCATACGAGAGCACTCCGAGGTCTCCCGGTCCTATAGGCTACTCCATAGGCAGCTAAAGCTAAAAATGCCTATCGACGACCCTATGAAGTTTGTCTCTGGTATCGCCTCAAAACTCAACCTGAAGCCGGACACCGAGAGGTTTGCAGTGGATATATTGATGCGGGCCAAAGAGAGAAGGGGCCTGTCAGGAAAGGACCCGAGAGGGATCGCTGCCGCAGCTTTATACATGGCCTGCATCGAAATGGATGACAAAAAGATTCAGAAGGAGGTCGCCTCCGCAGCAGGGACCACAGAAGTCACCCTCAGGAACAGGCTCAAGGGCTTGGAGGTTACGCTGCGGGATCGGGTAGAGATCAACGAGGAACTGACGGTGACTCCACCTGCCCCCTAAGCTAGACTATAATTCACCATTTTCATTTGATTCACGCGCGGAACAACTAGCAGAAGCTGAGTTAAGGAAGATAAAGTTGAAAAACAGCACGTGACATGAATAGGGCTAATTGTTCAACATATATGTCTACACATGACAGTTGAAGACTTGACTCTATCAGACTCAAGTTAGCCAACACGCGCGTTGCGGGAAGGTAATTACAAGAAGGGGGTATTATCTTTGCTGTCAGAAATCATAGAAGAAAAGATTCTAGATGCCTTTAACTGAACCATAATAAAAGCCATAGCTTTTTACATTCAGAATCCATTTGGCACGTGGCCAAGGTCTAATCCCCTCTGTCATGCACCAATTTTTTTATTCGGGTAACTCTTTCTATGGTCTCTGGAGAACCCTCAAAGATGAGCACTCAATCTAGCTTCTACGAGACCTATAAGAAGAACAAAATCGTCTTCCTATCAGTGCTCCTGCTACCCATGGCAGGGATGATAGCGGTTATCCCCATTGTCTTGTTAAGAGCTCCCAAGAACAAGCTCCTTGTAGTAGCATTAACGTTTTTCCTGATCATTCAATACGCAGTCACTATTTTCTTCCTTATCAAGAAGATCGAGCACCTACACGAAAAGCCCCCAGTCGTTCAATCCGAACCTTAATAGACCTAAATCCTAAGAAACAGCTCAGTGTTGGAAGCGAGATAGAAAATGAATAGGGTTATCAGTTACGCCTTGGCCAGAGTTATCCCGGCCAAGGACAAAGTCATATTCATCAAACTGACCGCATTTTCTGAGGTGAAGAGTATCGGTCTGGTCTAAGGCGTAAACTCTTGAGTATAACATTCAAGGCGACAATGTCAAGAAAAGGGATTACTGCATCTTCCAGAAAATAAGAAAGACTAAGGAGATAGGTCCCCCCCCGACGACTCATAAGATAGATACAAAAGGGTAGTTCAAATAAACAGCATTATCGCTTTTTGATAAGTTCATTTATTGATAACTGATATTGATTGTAATCATCTCTGCGACAGCGTAAGCACAGGTATCGTTTCAGGGCTGACCTCCGAATGATGCCCCGTTCATTGATCCTGACCTCGTTGGGCTCAAGTTTTTTACCGCAGACAGCGCAGTTGGGCTTGGACATCCCTTGTAACTTTAGGTCTCGGTATAAATACGGTTCGTTAGGCTGCAATATTCATCAAACAGTTAGTGATTGAAGTGGGAAAAATTTACTGTTTTTGACTATAAGACCGCACGCACGAAAATTCATAGAGGAGCTTATTCATCAAGAACATGGAAGAGGTTGATAGCAAGTCCCTGACTTTCTTCATGGATCTGGGAAGGTATTACTAATTATACAAGCTGTACAGGGGAAGATCAGCAGAGTCAAAATAATGGAGAGGTAATGCTCCTAGAAATCCTTGCGCTCCTTATCAAGCACAAGTCATAACGAGCGGGGGCGCCTTCACAGCACTAAAAGGAAGGAACTGAAACCTGAGTTCAGGGAATTAGATCTAATAAAGCTCGGCTAATTGGATGTTCATCATTTAGGGACTTTGACCCTAAGCTGGAGGATCTTGACTAAATCAGGTAATGCCTGGAAAGTTTAGAAATGAGCAGTTCCAACCAAGTAAATTAGGGGATGTTTACAGATCACTTTAAAGGCAAGAATTGGGGGGCATAAAGCCAATTTGGAGGGTTTTGCAATACAAATCTCTAGAGAAAAAGGGTGCCTAGCATTAAATACAGGTCCAGGGACATCGTTTGTAGGGACCGATTACGATGGTGACTACGGTCCCAAGGATTCCATCGTAGACTAGCTCACGCTCTAGGAAGGCGTTCAAGTCCTCCATCTTCTCGAGGATTACCTCAAGGAGGAGGTCTACGTCACCACTGGTTCTGTAGAGAACATGAACATCCGAGTTTTTCTTAAGGACCTCCACGACGTCTTGGAGCTTCGATGGTTGTACCTTCAGCCCGATGAAGGCTTTGATGGTTCTTCCAAGCTTATAATAGTCAAGAACTGTCGTGAACCGGGATATTATGCCTGTCTCCTTGAGCTTATCGATGCGATTTTTTACCGTCGCCTCGCTTACTCCGGCCTCCCCCGCGATGGTCTTGTATGTGGACCTGGCATCTTCCGTTAGACTTTGGATTATCTTCATGTCTATAACATCGAGGGACATTTCACACGATATACCAGGTTAACAATACTTTAAAGGGGTAGTGATATTATTCAATTTTTTCTATAGATATTATAAAAATAGCTTATGAGAAGTATAATCATGTTGATGAATTCCCCATATAACTCAAAATTGATATATAAATGTTAATTTAGGTCATAAAATATGATAAATATTTTAAATAGAGTTAATAGGTTAGTATGATATCTGAGAAATCCACAATTATTTTAAATATTTGTTTTGAATCATCAGGGAAAAAAGGGTTTTCATATGATCGGAACAAGGAATTCAATAAATAATTCAGTTGAAAATAGGATATAGAAATAATATGGAGCCCAAGTTTGAAAAAATACCCTCATCGCTACATGGGGACCTCTCGGAAAAACTTATTGAGATAGTGCTGAACACTAAGGAGAAGAACGCGATTCCGACGGAGTTGGCAAAAAAGATAATCTACCTCTGGAGACAGGACCAGTTGGCCACGAAGAGTGGCATTGAGACCCTTATTGAGGGAGCAATAAAGGTCGACGCACCTATGACGTTACAGCTTCTCGACGAATTAGGGCTGCAGGAAATCTCCGTTGCATTAAAGGAGTCTAAATAAGGATATACTTTTCTCCCATAACTTTCGCGCGTGCAATGGCTAGTGCCCTCATAGCTATCCCGAAGAAGCTAGAGCTTGACGGCAATAAGAAAGAAGGATACAGGAGAACAGGATTAAGAGGAACTGTAAAACTGTTACAGGAAATTCATTAGAATGGGGTTGAGAGAGACACAATCACGGCGGTCTCCATCTAGTCACCTACCTTCTTCTGCACAGTTTTTCCGAAGGGGAGTTAAAAGACCAAGTTGTTGAGAGCCTCATGCATTTGTGTGCAGCTAGGAAACCTTTTTATCAAAAACGGTGTTCTATAGGTGAACCGCCTTGATGAAGAAAGTTACTATCATTACTCCCCCTGAATACGAGAGCCTAGTACTAGAGTCAATGGGTAAAGCTCGCGTCACTCAGCTGAAAAAGGCGACTGGACCAGGATTTGAGGATCTCTACGACGAGGACCAACAAGTCGATTATAGGGAACTCTACGACAAAGTTCATGTCAGCTACCAAAAGCTCCTAGATTTGAGTAAGGGAGAATTAGAAAGCGTTCTACCTAGCAACGAAGACTTGAGGAGATTCCACGCCAATCCTGAGGAGGAGATAAACAGTGTCCTTGGGGAATTGGAAGGCCTGATACAGCAACTCGATGATATCAGAGAGTTACGACAGCAGCAGCGCGAGGAGATCATTGCTGAGCTACAGTCCTCAATAGCGGAGGAGACCATAAAGTTCGAGGAAGCAAAGGAGAGCGCATATGCTTTAACCAGAAAGATCAACGGCGCGAGAGGAAAGCTCGAGTCAGTGAGAGCCTTAGAACCGGAAGAGTTCAAGAGTTGCTTCGCGGTAGGCCTCACTAAAAACAAACTCATCCCGAAGCTAAAGGAGTATCTCAAAAGATACCCTAAAATTTTCTTCAAGGAAGTGGATGCAGGCCCCAACAAGAGTTTCCTGTTTATATTCGGCCCCGAGGAGGGGCGGAAGTGGGTCGAAGCACTGTTCCTGGTTTTTGAGGTGGAGGATGTATTTGACATCCTCGACAATAGAGATGTGCTCCTTGTGCTGGATCCGAAAAAACGGAATGAGGTCCTCAAAAAATACGAGGAAGCACTAAAGAAAACCCAGGAAGAGAAATACGGCCATAATATTAAGACTGAAGAGGACAAAATAAAAGTCGCAGAAGACGCTCACAACTCCAAGGTTGAAGAGCTTAAGGGGAAATATGCAGTAATCTTGGAGGATTATGAAAAAGAGACTGCAGTCAAAATCGCAAAGATTCAAGGCGAGCAGTCCATTGGGATTGGCAGGATCTCATATATCGACAAGATCCTGAAGATCCTCTCCCATAAGAAACCTCCCGTTCTCCGGACCAAAGTGATCAGTGTTATTCAAGGTTGGGTGCCAGACTATAAAGTGACCGAGCTCGAGCAGGCCATCGAGGATGTCGAGGCGAGCGTGGGGGAGAAAATGTATATCACCTTAGATTCACCCAGCTCAGATGATCAAAATATCCCTAATCCGGAGCCAAATATGCCCGCGATCCTAAAGCCCGCTTGGATCCTCACATATCTTAGAGGATGGCCCTCAGCGAGTGAAGTGAACCCAGCCTACATAAGTATAGTAGTCTTTGCGTTCCAGTTTGGTCTCATGTATGGAGACATCGGCCAGGGTCTCTTGTTCTTGTTGATAGGCGTATATCTTTGGCGGAAAAATAAGGAGGTTGGAGGGGGGATGATGTATAGGTTAGGAGGTATCATGATGCCAATGGGTTTATCGGCAATTATTTTTGGATTTATGTTTGACTCGTTCTTCCTGATCGAACATGGAATCACTCACTGGCTCCACGCTAGCCACATCGTGTTACCGTTTCATTATCCTATCATGCCAAACCCGGTGCACGAAACCACGACTCTGATGCTCCTTGTATTCAAGATTGCCACAATTGAGGTTATTTTTGGCCTAATTCTAGGTGCTTACAATGAGATCAAGAAGGGAAATCCGATTGGGGCTCTTGGAGAGCATGGACTAGGGATGATACTCTATATAATTGGCCTGTATATGACAGCGATGCACTTTATCAGTATTGGCATGAACTTCATGGCGGCAATGGGAAGCCCCTGGTTCATCCTGGCGCTGGTCGGATTGTTACTCAGCTTCATAGAGCCTGTGATTCACTCTGTGTACCACGGGCACGGGGTGGGGGTTGACGCTATAGGCTTGGGGGTCGGAGGACTCTTATTGACTTTCGTCGAGGGACTAGCTAACCTCTTCAGCTTCCTCAGGATTGCGGCGTTCGCTCTCGCTCACGCAAGCCTAGCCATCGCCGCAGTGGCCCTATCTAACTCCCTTGGGATTGCGGGAATCGGCCTAGTCATTATGAACGTCGTCGCACTGAGCTTTGAGTTCGTCTCAAGCGCAGTACAGTCACTGAGGCTGCTCTATTACGAGTTTATGGGAAAGTTCTTCCAAGGTGGAGGAGTACGCTTTAAGCCCTACGCGATGAGTTTCGCAGAAAAGTCTAATAACTAAAACTTTTTCTTTTCTTTCTTTGTGAAAAAAGTTATATGCATAAGCAGTAATTCATAGGAGAACGAGGTGGAAAAATGCACTTGATGTTCATGAGAACCTTAAAGACGCAACGAAATGCGGGGAGACGATTATAGCGTGTCCCTATTACCACCTGTGATCGCGATCGGAGTAACGATGCTGGCGGGCGCATGGTGTTTTACGCAGGGAGGAATCATTGGAGCCTCAGCAGAGGTTGAGGGAAAAGGCACCGTTTGGGGAACTGCCCTAAGTGCCTTTGGAGCATTCCTGATGGTCGTAGATCTTCTCTTCGTTTTAGTGATAACCTTTGGAGGTGAAGGTGGCATGATTCCTGAATCGGCTTGGCCTCTCCTGACAGGAGCGATGACAATGATTGGCGCTAGCTTTGCTGCAGCACTAGCTATCATGGTGGCTGCAAAGGCAGGCGCGGCGATGATCACCGAGAGACCTGAGCTCTCGATCTGGTCACTGCTTTTCATCGCCCTTGGAGAGGGTTTGGCCATTTACGGATTGATCGTGGCTATCCTGCTAAGCAGCGGATAGGCGCGACGATTTCACCCTTTTTTTCTTTTTTATTATTTTTAACCAGTTAGTATATTGAATTATTTCTATTATAGAAAAAAATAGAGGGATTATCCCCTTGATTCATCGCCCAGAAACCGAGAGATATTTAGTCATTTCGTCAGCAGTGATCCCCTGAGTTATTCCCCAAGCTATCCCGACGAGGTCGTCTTTTTCGAGCTCACTGAAGATCAGGTACGCCATAATCACATTGAATCCGAAGTTCTTCGCGGCTCGGCGATTACTAACGATCTCGTAGATGTACCTCCGGACCCTAGCCCTGATCAATGCGACGTCACCCGTGTATATTGGGGAGAGTATCTTGGTATAGGGATCTCCGAGGTCATCGATGGCCTCATTGAGATCCTCTGCATGGATTAGGGCCTTGATCTTTTTGAGGTCAATGTCAAAAGTGATAGGAAAGAGTTCCTCGATCTTTTTGGCCTCTAAGTCATCCTTCCTGTGCCTCCTGTGCTTAATCGCATTTAGGAGGTTCTCGATGTTGACCTCGAACGTCAATATACTCCTAACTAGGGATCTATCGGTCCTGGAAAGAGAATCCAGAGACTCAAGCACGGTGATGGCGTATAGCTGATTGAGCGCTTGCTCCATGGGCCAAATGGCATCGTACCGTCGGGCGACCTCCAAGCTCGCCTCGATTCCAGCGTAGGGTGTCCCCTGGAGCATCTTCACGGTCTCCTCGATGCTATCTGCCTCCACCAGCCCCTCATAATCTGGGGTTTGGTAGGGCTCCATGGGAACGAGATAACTTTTGATGGTCTCCATAGGGAGTTCACTGAACTTGCCCCTGAGGATCCTCTTGAGGTTGAGGGTCTCAAACCTCAAATAGTAGTAGGCTTGGAGGAACGCCCCCATCTTTTTTGGAGCGATATCCACGATTTTAGTCATCCTCTCGATGAACCTGAGATAGAACTCCTTTTCCAGGGCGATGGAGGGATCGCCCCTCTCCCCGACTATTATGGTGCCGTAGATAGTCCCCGAGAGTTTCTCGATAAAGTCCACGATAGACCCTTGCTCTGCGAGCTTGCCCATCTCCTCTGGGGCCAAAAGGTCAGCTATGAGAGCGTGGCTCCTAATCACTACATAGTGGAGGCCCATTTTCATCGACGTTTCGCTAACGCACCTCCAATGAGCTTCATCCTAACGAGCTCCTCCAAAGCCTCCTCGTCGAGCTTGTCTTCGATGAACTTAATGATTGCCTTATATCTAGGTATGATGGTGTTCTCCAATGCGTTCACCTTCCTGTTGGTCTTTCCCAGCTCGTCCGCGATCCTCTCGGCCCTCGCCTCGAATTCTGCGATCTGGATGATGTCCTTGAGAATACCCATTACCTTCTCTGCTGCCTCATTCAACGTGATGTCTAGCTCCCCAGCGATCTGGGGGTCTTTGTCTACCTTGATGAATGGGTACCTTACACCCATAGTAGCTCTAGGGAGAACCTCTATTTCAAGGCCGCTCTTGAGAGAACTCGCCTGACTCGTCACCTCAGTTGGACCTAAGCTGATATAGGCCGCAGTAACACCCCTGTAGGCTACCTGGAGCTCCTCTAGGAGTTTGTTCCTCCGCCCCTTTAGAACGTCAATGGAGGATGTGAGTTCTTTCGCAAGGTGATCCCTCTTCAGTTTCAGGAACTCAGTGCCCTTTTCGATGAATCCGATCCTCCGTTTCATCTCCATGAGGAAGCCCTTAGTGGGCCGTATTCCAGTGGTGGCGGACACTATTTTTCACTCTTGTGAGCCGGGTGGTACTTTGTGATATAATTCTCCCTGATGCGTATTAGGTCCTCCTCGGGGAGAATTGAGAGTAAGTCCCAGGCTACTCCCAGGGTCTGCTCGATGCTCCTATTCTCGTATGGACCTTGATTCACGAATTCTTGCTCGAAACGGTCAGCGAATCTTAGCCACGTCCTTTCCCTGTCGCTTAGACCCACCTCTCCGACGATTCGGACTAAACCGCGGGCTCTTGTACCCTCAGCGTAAGCCATGTAGAGCTGGTTGGAAACGTCCTGGTGATCCTCTCGAGTGGTCTCCTCACCGATGCCATCTTTCATGAGTCTGCTGAGACTCGGGAGAGGATTCATTGGGGGGTAGATTCCTCTGAGGCTAAGTTCCCGCTCCAAAATAAGCTGCCCCTCAGTGATATAGCCTGTAAGGTCCGGGACTGGATGAGTCTTATCCCCTGCAGGCATTGAAAGTATAGGCATCAGGGTTACAGAGCCTGGTCTACCCTGTATCCTGCCCGCCCTTTCGTAGATAGTAGCGAGGTCGCTGTAGAGGTAGCCTGGATAACCTTTACGAGTAGGAACCTCCTCCCTCGCGATGCTGATCGTTCGGAGTGCCTCCGCGTAGTTGGTCATGTCGGTTAGGATGACGAGGACGTGCATCCCCAAGTCGAATGCGAGGTATTCTGCGATAGTCTGGGCGATACGGGGGGTGACGATACGCTCGATTGGTGGGTCATCCGCGAGGTTGAGAACGAGAACGGACTTGCTCAGAGCCCCGGTTTTCTCGAACTCCGCTCTGAAATAGTCTGCTTCCTCATTTTTTATTCCCATGGCCCCAAAGACAATGGCGAAGTCAGTCTCTTGGCCGGGGATAGTAGCCTGCCGTGCGATCTGGGCGGCCATCACGTTGTGAGGCAGACCTGACTCGCTGAAGATGGGAAGCTTCTGGCCACGGACGAGGCTGTTCATACCGTCGATGGCGCTGATCCCGGTCTGGATGAACTCGCTAGGGACATCTCTGGCTGCAGGGTTGATGGTCCCGCCATTTACATCTCTCCGGTCTGTGCTCAGTGGGACAGGTATGCCGTCTAGGGGCTGGAAGCTGCCGCTGAAGACCCTGCCGATGAGCTCCTCACTCATTGGAATCTTTAGAGTCTCCCCGGTGAACCTTATCTGGACGTTTAGGTCCATCCCGCTGGTGTCCCCAAAACACTGAACCATTGCCCAGTCCCTGCTAACGTCCAAAACAGAACCAGTCACTATTTCTCCAGTGGGTCTCCTGATGTTCACAATCTCATCAAAAGCGACTCCTTTGACCCCCTCCACCATAAGAATCGGGCCCTTGATTTCACTGGTGGTCTTGTAAATCATCCCTGATTGTTCGGTTTCCATTACAGTTTCACCTCATACCGCTCCGCGAGGGCGTCCCTCTGCCTGAGGATCGCCTTACTCGCTTGCTCTATGGGCTCGACTCCGGCCCTCTCCTTGAGGCGCATTAGTTCGGTGACGATGTCCATTTCCCTCACCTGTTCAATGGGTACACCCGACTTCACGAGGGGGTCCACCTTAGTGTAGAACTCAATGAACACTTTGAGTAGGGCAGTCTGCTTCTCAGCCTCGCAATAGGTGTCGACATCGTGAAATGCGCTTTGAACAAGGAAGCCCTCCCTGAGCATCTCCGCCAGTAGTAGCACGAGCCTCTGCTCGTCCGGGAGAGCCTTTTCCCCAATTATCCTGGCGGTCTCTTCGATCTCCGAGGCCTCCTCTAATAGCCTTAGTGCCTGAGTCCTTGATTCTTCCCACCCAGGATCAAGGCTAGCCCACCATCGAGCAGCAACTTCCAAGTAACGCGTAAAACTCCTTAGCCAGTTGATAGCCGGGAAGTGGCGCCTGTAAGCTAGGTCTGTATCCAAAGCCCAGAAGGTACCAATGAACCTAAGGGTATGGGTGGTCACGGGTTCACTAAAGTCTCCGCCGGGGGGAGATACGGCCCCTATAAGCGTGAGACTGCCTAACTTTCTGCCGTCCCCCATAACGACGCCCCTGCCTGTTCTCTCATAAATCTGGGCGATCCGGTCCGAGAGGTAGGCGGGGAAACCTGCCTCAGCAGGGATCTCCTCGAGACGCCCTGAGATATCCCTGAGAGCTTCAGCCCATCGTGACGTAGAGTCAGCCATAATAGCGACGTCGTAACCCATGTCCCTGTAGAACTCTCCGATGGTAACTCCCATATAGATGCTGGCCTCTCTTGCGGAGACGGGCATATTAGAGACGTTCGCGATGATGACCGTCCTCTCGATGAGCTTGCTTCCGCTTCGGGGATCCTCGAGTTCGGGGAAGTGGGCAACTACGTCGGCCATCTCGTTTCCCCTCTCCCCGCACCCGATATAGATTATGATATCAGCGTCAGACCACTTGGCAACCTGTTGAAGGGTAACCGTCTTGCCTGTCCCGAAGCCACCGGGGATTGCAGCTGCACCGCCTTTCGCCACGGGGAAAAAGGTGTCGATGACCCTTTGACCAGTCATAAGGGGCATCTCCAGAGGGAGACGTTCTTTGATGGGTCTAGGGATCCGCACTGGCCAGGTCTGCATCATTTTGATTGGCACGATGCCTGAGCTGGTTGCAATCTCTCCAATGACGTCGGTAACGGTGAACTCCCCCGACATGATTGATTTGATGGTGCCTGACTGTTTAAGGGGTACTAGCACCCTGTGCTCAAAGGACACCGTCTCCTGGACAACCCCAAGGACATTACCCCCCTCTACCTTGTCACCGGGTTTGACCTTAGCCTCAAATCTCCATTTTGCCTCCCTATTGAGGGGCGAGATATTAGTCCCTCTGGAGACAAAGGGCCCCGTAAGTTCCCAAAGCTCCGTCTCTGACCTCTCCACGCCGTCCACGATCCGGCCCATAAGGCCAGGACCGAGTTCAGCGACAAGGGGGACTCCGAGGTCTGCAACCGGCTCCCCGGGTCTGAGACCGCTAGTTGCCTCGAAGCACTGTATATAAGCGGTCTCCCCGCTGAGCCTAACTATCTCTCCCATAAGTCTGAGGTCCCCGACCTCGGTAAGGTCGCCGATCTTTGGCTCCTCGTCGAAATGGGCAACGATGAGGGATCCATTAATTCTCTCGATTGTTCCAATAATTGACATTTACAGCACTCCTAGATTTTCGGCGATCTCGGACTCGAGCCTCGCCCTGACGTTTGCAAGCCTGCCCTCAAAGGTGTTATGGTAGGTCTTATTACCGTCGCTATTCCTAACAACAACACCCCCAACGACGTTGAGGGGATCCGAGTCAACGCTGATTCTAATCTCACCTATCGATTTCTTTAAAGCCATATGGATATTACCTAAGTTTTTTTCAAGATACTCAAGGTCAGCCTTGTTCGCTGAAATAATGAATTCCTCGCCGCCAATTGCGGTGGCAGCCTCTGTGATTAGCGAGATGAGGACCCGACCTTTGTCAACAGTGGCCTCGCCTCCCATTGCCACACCTTGGAGCCTCTCTAGAACTTTATCGAAGATTCCAACTAGAATGGACTGGCGGGTTAGCAGGATGACCTTCCTGCCCTCAAGTTGGGCTGCCCCAATTATCCTGTCTCTCGTGGCGTTGAGATCAGAGCCGATCATACTGAGGATCTCCGCCTCAGAGTTAGCGAGAATACGGGCCACCTCCTCTACGCCCGACCTTTTAATCGTTCTAACTTTGTTTTCTGCATCCTCTAGGAGTTTGTTCCTTTGCTCGATAACTCTTTCGATGAGATTGGCCTCGAGATCCATGGTGGATTTGCTCATTGGCGGAGCACCTCTTTCATCACCGTCTCTATAGCCTCTCTTACTTTATCTTCCGGAACGTCCTTGAGAGCCTCAGCTTGGACTTGGTAATCCTTAAGGATCTTCTTAGCTTCCTTTTTCGCCTTCTTTTCCTCATCCTTAAGGAGCTCCTCGATCCCGGTGCCCCTCTGAGCCATGGCCCTCTTCCTAGAGGCCTCGTTATTAGCAGCAGTAATCTTCTCGTTGGTGGTGCTCTGTGCCTCTGTAATCATGGCCTTGGCCTCGACTTCAGCATTGACTAAGAGTTTCTGGAGGCGCTCTCCTATTGATAATACACTTTCCGTACCCATTTCATCACAGCTCTAAACGTGTTCCAATAGCAAGGGAAACAACTTCCTGGAGCTCCTCCATTCTCATCCCAGTCTCCATCGTGAAGTCAGGGATGAGGGCGAAGACAGGCGTAATCTCCCCCTTACTCATAACAGCCTCCCGGACGGGTCGTGTCTGTATTGCAAAGCGCTCAGGGATTACTATGAATTGAAATTGACCCTCGTTGACGAGACGATCCAAAGTCTGCGCTACAGCATCCCCGGAGCTGCTCTCAAAACCCGCAGCCCCAATCAACTCGAAGGTGGTGATAAAGGAGGGGGGTCCTATTACGGCAACACTCATGTCTTAGATGCTCAGGGGCTCTTGATTAAAAAAACTTCTGTAATACTTTTCATCGCGCGCATGAATCGTCCCAATATCGGTTAAATCGTTTTATTTATTTTAACCGTTAAAACAGATGTACATTATATACACATTTTATCAACATCTTAGTTCAACCCATTCAGTTATCCCCACGGTAAATGTTCAAAGAACACCTCTAGTGGTTTTGTAATGATAATGGGCCAGATGCCGAATAATATGAGTAGGGAGCTCATTGCAAATAAAGCTACGATCATTGGAATGGGTTCTTGCCTTAAATCATCGAATTGTTTCGGTAACTTGCCGTAGAATACCCTCCATACTGTCTTAAATTCGTAAGCGACTGTAACTATAGTAGCTACTGTCGCCGCTAGTATCGCAATTATCCATTCGAGAGGGGAGCTAACAAGAGCTCTCTCAAAGGCGCCAGTGAGGAGTATAAATTTTGACTTAAATCCAACCGAGGGTGGAAGACCTCCAATGGTTAGGAAGCCCACGAGGATTGCGATCATGGATGAGGGTAACTTTTCGGCTAATCCTCCTAGCTCATCCATATTTCGTGTACCTGTCCTATACAGTATGGCTCCAGATACCAAAAAGAGCAGGGAAATGGCGAGTCCGTGGCTGATACTATATGAAACAGCCCCAAGGACACCGTGGAACACATAAGTAAAAACGCCTAGAAAGCAATAGTTCATCTGGCTCATGCTTAAGTAAGCTACTAAACCCTTTGTGTCACTCTGCCTCAAGGCCATGACACCGGCGTAGAGAATCGTCAGTAGTGCCCAGAGTTCAAGCCAGCCACTAATCCCGAACATGACCTCACGGAAGGGGACGAGCAGCCTTGCTAAGGAGTACGTCCCTAGCACAACGGATGTCGCCCCCAGGACCGCACTAACAGGGGTAGGGGCCTCTCTATAGGTGCTTGGGAGCCAGCCATGGAGTCCTAGGGCACCAATCTTTACAAGGATCCCTAGGGTGAATGCTAAACCGATCCAAGTTCCTATCGGACTTTCCGATATTCTCCATAGATCAGCGATTTCAAAGCTTCCGATATACTGGTAAGCAAATAACATCCCTGTAAGTAGGAAAAGCGCCCCCACACTGGTCCAGATAAAATAGGTCAGAGATATTTTTTCACGTTTACCATAGCCAAAGATGAAAATAAGGAACCATGAAAACACCACCGCACACTCGAAGAAAAGGTAGAACTCAATGAGGTTGGTCGAGAGGATAGACCCTAGAACGCTCCCCACATACAGTAAATAAAAGGTGTAGTAAATAGCATATTTACCATCACTCTCCACAATATCCCCTCTTTTCATCCGACGTCTCATATACGGAATGGAGAATAACACGGAGAATGCAAAAACGAAGATCATTGTGAAGAGTATTGGAACGCTCAGCCCATCTCCAAGTAGTCCAAACGTAAGTTTCACCGGTGTCGTCGTCCATAGGTATTCTTCAAGGAGGTTGTGCTTATGAGCCGTCAACACAAGGGGAGCCGTTATCAATGTTATGAAGAGTAAGATGATGAACGGCCCCCAATCAAGGCTTTCACCGAATCTTTTCCTCAGAACATAGATGATTGGCGCAGATATTATTGGTAAGAAAACCACAAACGCCAGCAAACCATTAATCATTTCTCTTCAATCCTCCTCATTACCCGGGGACTAGTACCTGGACAATCTGAATAAGGGGGTCCAGGATGACTTTAGGATAGATGCCAAGAACCACAGAGAGGACACTTATTATGATTAAGGGAGCTGTCATCGTAATTGGAGCCTCTTTTACATTATTCAGATGTTCCGGTGTTGGGCCAAAGAAAATGCGTCGTATGGTCCAAGTTGTGTATCCTATTGTAAGCGCGGTTGAAATTAATGCCGCGAAGGTTACTGCCAGATCGAGGGGGGAGGTAACCAACCCCCGGTTTATGGCGCCCATGAACACCATCATCTTAGAGATAAATCCTATCGTTGGCGGTATGCCTGCAATATTCATAACCCCTATGGTAAAAGCAACGGCCGAAATTGGCATCTTCCCAGCAAGACCTCCTAGTGATCTGATATCGCGGATGCCGCTCTGATGCATTATGGCACCCGCCGATAAAAAGAGAGCAGCCTTACCCAATCCGTGGCTGACATAGTGTAGCATAGTCCCAGATATCCCAAGGGGTGTGTTACTAGCTATGCCGATGATAAGATAGCCCATCTGGCTCATGCTTGAATAGGCAAGGAGCCGCTTTATATCGGTCTGGGCTAAAACCATTAGACCTCCGTAAACCATAGTCACAAATGCCCAGATCAATACTATCCAATGAATACTTTGGAAGGCACTTTGGATTGGAACTAGAATCCTGACTGTGGCATATGCGGCCAAGCCGATCATAGCCGGGCTTAGCAGGGCGCTTATGGGTGTAGGTGCCTCTGTGTGGGCATAGGGCAGCCATATGTGTAAGCCAAAAGCCGCCATCTTGATAAAGAAACCTAGGAGCATGGATATAACAATAAACGTTGACAGGGGATGACCGTTAAGCTTGGCTAGATCTGAGATCTCGAAACTATGTAGCACAGCATGGGCGGTAAGTGCGCCTGTGACAAATAACACCGCTCCGACTATGGACCAGAGAAGGTAAGTCAGAGCTATCTTCTCCCTCTCCCCATATCCGTATATATTTATCAAAGCCCAGGAGGGAATTATCATCAGCTCAAAGAAAAAGTAGAACTCAAATAGATTAGTTGATAGAGCAACTCCCATCATACTGGTGGCATAAGCGAGGTAAAGGGCGTAGTAGGTCGCATAGGCTTTTTTATTATCTTCGTGGTATTCCTCGTGAACCTTGTGCTCCATATAGGCGGTAGAATATATGACGATCAAAGCCGAAAGGATGGCTACTGTAAGGACAATGGGCAAGCTCAAGCCATCGAGAAGTAGTCCAAACCTAAGCCCTGGCAGCCAGAAGAAGTACTCGCCAATAGGCCCTAGAGAGATCGTAGGCATGAAGTTTATGAACGTGACCACGCTAAAAGCGAGAGGGATGAGGGCTATCCAACTAACTTTTTTACCGATTCTTCGGCCGATTGCATAGACTATTGGCATGAACAGAATAGGCGCAAGTATCGCAATCCATAATGGTGTAAACATCATTTAAACCCCCAAAACACGAACAAGGAAATCTGTGACAAAACCTGGAAAGATTCCAAGGATCAGAGACGCAACTGCAAGGACTAGAGGGGGAACTGTCATGATTGGTGGAGCCTCCTTAACTTCTTTCAGATGATCTGGGAGGGGACCGAAGAAAATTCGCCATATAGTCCAGAGAGAGTAACCTAGGGTAATTACGGTCATGAGGATTGAGATGACTGATATTACGATCATCTCAATTGAATGCTCGAGCGCTCCTGTAAAGAGACCCAAGAAGATTGTCCATTTTGACATAAATCCGATCGTTGGGGGGATCCCGGAGATACCGAAGAAGCCAATGATAAACAGGGCACCGGTAAGTGGCATCTGATCTATCAATCCACCAAGTTCTTTAATGCTCCGTGTCCCCGTTTGGACAATGAGAATTCCAGCAATAGCGAAAAGGATACCCTTAGAGATGCCATGTGTGATATAGTGGAAGATAGCCCCGGTAAGACCAATGGATGTTGCACTGCTGAGTCCGAGGAATATGTAGCCCATCTGGCTAACGCTCGAATATGCAAGGAGCTTCTTTATATCGTCCTGAGCTAGAGCCATAAGACCACCATAAACCATGGTAAGAAGGGCCCATGCTGAAAATAGCAATTTATATTGACTGAAAACCTCGAGCATCGGGGCAATAACGAGCCTTACAGCCGCGTAGGCACCAATCCCTATCATTGCTGGACTCAGCAAAGCGCTTATTGGAGTCGGAGCTTCAGCGTGGGCGTAGGGCAGCCAGATGTGGAGACCAAAAACCGCCATCTTTGTAAAGAAGCCAAAGAGGATTGCGAGGGATATCCAACCTGCAAGGGGGCTACCGACTATACTGCTGAGGGCCGAGATCTCGAAACTACCGGTGATCCAGAAGCTGCTGAGGATGCCTGCCAGCATTATTACTGCACCTACATGGGTCCACATGAAGTACATCATTCCGATCCGCTCTCGCTCCCCGTAGCCATAGTTGTTAATGAGGACCCAGCTGGGCACAAGCATGAGTTCGTAGAACAGGTAAAACTGGATCAAATTCGTCGTTAAAACAGTGCCGAGCATCCCAACTGCGTATAGAAGGTAGAATGTGTAGTAGGAAGAGTAGGCCGAGTTGGGAGTTGAGACGCCAGTGCGGTGCTCCTCCTCCTGGAACATGTGCTCCATGTACCGAACAGAGTAAACGCAAATCAATAAGGCGAGAATATTTACTGTGAGTAACATCCAAATGCTCAAGCCGTCAGCTAGCAGACCGAATGAGAGTCCCGAAGCAGGAGCCCAAACATAACTCTCGTTATAGGATCCACCGTCCTTGATGCTTATAGCAACGTTGGTAACAAATAGTAATGTGATAAGTAATGGGATGAGTGCAATCCATCCAACTTTCTTTCCCATCTGCTTACCAAGATAGTAAACTATGGGTGCAGATACTAAAGGGACTAAAAGTATCAAAGCTAAGGAGTAAGGTATTACCATTTCATTATCCTCCATTCATTAGAGATAATCCGAATCCTAGAATCAGAACTAGGAATAGGATCACCATGTATATAATGTTGTGAGATAAGACTCCGGACTGGAGTTTCTTAACTCGATTATGGAATCCGGTCATAGCGGATGGGACAGCACGGTTGAAAACCATGTCTATTAGATTTTCCAAGTTATCGTACATAGTGTTGCTGCCCTTCACGAAGACGTTGACAAGGTCTTGGTTTATCCCTGGGACATAGACTTTTGTCTCAAATACGTTGAGCACCTTACCGAAATCAATCATTGAACCGCTTATGAAAGTGCCAATCTTGTCGAAGACCAGGCTCTCAAGGCTTGCATAGACCACCTTCGCAAAGTCAATAAGTCCATAGACGAACACGGCGTAGTAGGCGGAATTCATGTACCATCGATTGAAGAAGAATGTGTGAAGGGGACGGAGGACGGGATTCCCTGATACAAACGCCCAAGAGTCCTTTTTCCTTGAAAGATAGAAGATCCAGCCTAGGATTAGACCTATTAGGAGCATCGCCGCTGAAGTGCCCCAGGCGGTCAGAGTGGTCGTGAACTCTAGGTGGTGGGTGTGAAGGGGTATCTCCATGTGATGGAGCATATTATCGATCTGATGCTCAATGAAAAGCTCGGGGGACAAGCTTGGCACGAAGAAACCGATTAAACCCAAGAGCCCAACAACGCAAACGAGGCCGACAAGGATGGCAATGGGCACCCACATGATCTTCGGAGCCTCGTGGGGCTCGTGGCCGTGATGCTTCATATCCTTAATGTGTTTGCTCTCGACGCCGGCGAAAGTGATCATCATGTACCTGATACTATAGAGTAAGGTCATCGCAGCGCTTATGGCTCCAACGACCAGCAAAGTCCGCGATAAGGGCGTGTTGGCGATCAAAGCTGAAATGAAGACGGCGTCCTTGCTCCAGAACCCGCTCAGTGGCGGGACCCCGGCCAGGGATGCGGTCGCGATGATCATCAAGATGAACGTGATGGGCATATATTTTTTGAGACCACCCATGTTGAAGGTGTAGATGGTATGTATCGCATGGATGACGGATCCGGCGCCAAGAAAGAGAGCTGCCTTGAAAAGGGCGTGGCTCATCAGGTGGAAGACCCCCGCCGTTATACCGGCTACATATGCACCCTCGCTCAGGCCTGATATTCCGAGGGCCAGCATCATATAGCCGATCTGGCTCACCGTTGAGTATGCTAGGATCTTTTTCAACTCAACGGAGACGAGTGCCTGAGAGGCAGCCATGAAGGTGGTGAATGCCCCTACGATTGCTATTACTATGAAGAACACCTGGGCCTCGGGAATATGCATCTCCCAGGTGCCCAAGTAGAATATTGGAGACATCCTTGCGACGAGGTAGACTCCAGCCTTTACCATTGTGGCCGCATGGATTAGGGCGGAAACAGAGGTGGGACCTGCCATAGCCTCGGGTAGCCATTCATGAAAGGGGAATTGGGCAGACTTACCGATGGGGCCAGCGAGGAAAAAGATCGCCGTGATGGCGAGTAGGCCAGGAACAGCAGCGATTTGGGGTAGCCATACGTGTGCGGTCTCGATAAGCTCCACATAGTTCAGAGTGCCGGCGTAGTTGAAGATGACGAATATTGCTCCCAGGATGAAAACATCCCCGATTCCCGTCACCACGAATGCCTTCATACCGGCATGAGACGGCGGAAACATCTTGTGAGGTGGTGGTCCACCGAGCCACCGATTCTTTGCATCCCTAAAGTAGTAGCCAATAAGGCCATAGCTGCAGATGCCGACTCCTTCCCAGCCAAGCATAGTCTGGATGAGATTATCGGATAGGACGAGCAGAAGCATGCTCCCGACGAAATAGAGGAAGAAGAACCAAAACCTCGTGAGATGCTTGTCTCCCTGCATGTATTCTGTTGAATAGACAAGGATAAGAAACGAGATGAACGCGACCACATTGGTAATAATTATGCTTAACGGGTCTACCAAAACTCCGACAGATAAGGGATTTCCGCCTGGGAAGGTAATCCAAGTCGTCAATTTGATGTCTCCGGGCCAGTTGCCAGTGAACAACCACGGGATCATGGATGCCGCCGACACGACCGATGTTAGGCCCCAAGCAACGGCCGCGTAGTCCCTTATCTTATCACCCAGTCTCCCGAAGAGGGGCATAGTTAAGGCGCCGATCATGGGGAGGATCCAGGCAAGCCATGGACCTGGGTATTTTAGGAGAGTTTCAAGTGGAGTCAACGCTGCGACAGGATTCATCACATTTGTCCTCCCATCATATTTCCTACCATTTTTTGTATCCAATTAAAAGTGTTTTCGTAAAACATCAGCCTAACACCGCCGCGATAAATGTGGAGAGCCCATTAACTAGGGAATCGGAGGCAGTAGCCGCAAAGTTGATGATGTGGGCAGGCCAGATGCCGTGGAGGACTATGATGAGAGTCATTATAACAGTCACGCCCACCATCAAGAGCGGCGCCTCATGGACCTTTAAGGTCTCTCTGGGCGTACCCAGGAGAACCTGCATGACCCTAATGTAGTATGCCATGCTCAGGGCGCTGTTCAGGACTCCAATAATCCCCAGCCATCCCAGGCCTGAGCCGAAGGCGGCGCTGAAGAGGTGGTATTTACTGATAAAGCCGTTGGTACCTGGGACGCCTCCAAGACCTAGTAACGCGATGAAGAGGCTGACGGAGGTCAAGGGCATCATCTTCCCCACTCCCCTCAAGCTCTCGATGTCCCGGGTGCCAGCCTCGTGGACTAGGGATCCCGTGGCGAGGAAAGCCATTCCCTTCATTATTGAGTGGTTGAATACGTGGAGCAGGAGTCCCATTACGCCGTAGGCAGTCCCTGCGGCCAGACCGACGAGCATGTATCCAACCTGAGCGATGCTGGAGTAGGCTAGAAGACGCTTGAGGTCAGTCTGGCGGAGCGCCATGACGTTGGCTAGGGTCATGGTGATAACTGCAAGGAAAGCGATGGGCAATTTGAATAAACTAGGATTAAATGCTAGAAACAGGACTCTAGTGAGGGCATATAGACCCGTCTCAATGACTATTCCGGACAATAATGCACTGATAGGGCTGGGGGCCTCTGGGTGGGCATCCGGCAGCCAGGTATGGAGGGGGACTATTGCAGATTTTACGCCAAACCCTACGATTAGTGTGCTAAAGAGGATTACGAGCCATGGTGAGGCCGGGGCGTTTCTGAGGGTGCTGGCTATGGCCGCGAAGTTGAGGGATCCAGTCATACCGTAAATGATAGCCATACTGAGGATAAGGAAGGCTCCTGCTGTTGCGCTCATTATGAGATATTTAAAACCGGCCTCTATTGGCCCCCAGGTGCGCTTCAGGAAGGCGACCAGCACGTAGCTGGAGAGGCCCATCAGCTCCCAGAAAACGAACAGGGTAAATAGGTCCCCTGCCAACACAATGCCTGTCATGCCGGCCATCATGAATATGACCAGGGCATAGAACTCTGTGAGCCTAGTCTCATTCTCCATGTAGCTCACAGAGTATACGGCAACCAAGAGCCCTATGAAGCCGATGCTTGCCGTCATAAAAACACTAAGCATGTCTATTTCGAAGATTCCTCCAAGGGGAGGAGTCTGTCCCCACATGGCTACAATCAAAACTCCCCCGGCTGCGGCGACCTTTTGATAAAGAAGGTAAACCGAGCTCAGGGAGCCGGCAGAAACGATCACCATCCAAGCCTCCCGCACCTTTGCAAAGCCGATCCTCTCAGCAGCCATACCGATGAGGGGTGTGGCTAGGCCTCCGATAAGGAGGAGTGCCAAAGGCAAGGGAAGATGGAATCCTTGGGATATCATATCTGTTACTACCATTTCAACCGCCTCAGCTTCCTAATGTCAATGGTTTTGTAATGTTTGTATACGTTGAGCACCATCGTGAGACCGACGGCGATTACTGTCCCATCAAGGACGATGGCCATGTTAACCACGGAGTGAGCAAAGGGATCGATCATGCCCGGGTTCTGGGTGGCTAAGGCAATAAAAAACAGGTTTGCAGCGTTGAATAGGATTTCCACCCCGAAGAGGAGCCTGACCATATCCCTCTTGAACATAAGGCACCCTAGACCGACCACGATCATCAGAATCGTGGTGAGAATGAGCGCATTAATGGGGGTCATCAAAGCTCAACCTCCTCTGGCTTGAGCAATGTCAAGCAGCAGATCACTGAAGCCGTGATGACGAAAGCCTGACCTATAAGGTCGAGGGCACGGTTCTCCCACATGAAACGACTAGACAACTCTGCGATATCATCATAGGGTTCTATAGGAATTAGGCTCGATTCCGAGGATCGGTATTCGAAAGCTGGGAAGCTCAGAGCGTCGTTGAACATATAGGTTGCAAAAACACCTGAGAGGAAGATGATAACGGATATGGTCATCCCGTACTTTTCCCAGAGGTCACTCATGCCTCAACCTCCTCGGTTATCTCCATATCGCCAGACTTTGTGAGCATCACTGTGATAATGAAGAAGACCACAATAGCTCCTGCAAAGATCGCGAGTTGAAACAGAGCCACAGTGGGTGCCCCTAGAATATAATAGGCAATTGCGAGGGCAACATTGGTGCATAATAGGAAGAAGACTCCATACACAATATTGGGCATCGTCACTGACAGCCCAGCACTGATAACTGTAAGTACCAGGACGAGAAGGAGTTCTATCACTCGTCGCTCACCTTCTTGTATTTGACCTCTGTCTTCGTCATATACCTCTTTGTCCTCCTTTTGAGTCTCGGAAGGACCTCCTTGAGGTCGGGGACCTCAGTGAGCATCTCCGGAGAGTAAACTAAGTTAGCCCGATTCTTAACAGAGAATTCCACAAAATCGGTATTCTCAAGGGCGAACGTTGGGCAAAATTCTACGCAATACCCACAGGAACTACATGTCTGATAGTCGATCTGGGGATACGTTCCCTCATGGCCGTCCGCCTCGACGAGAATAATTGAATTGCATGGGCAGACCCGGACGCATGTGTTGCAGCTGATACAACGTTCGAAGTAGAACTTGTGGCGTCCACGGAACCGTTGGGAGAATATGAGACGCTCCGTCGGGTATGCGATGGTCTGGCTGTTCTTGAGCACATAAGGTGCCACAGTAAGGAACGGTTTGATTATTTTTTTGAATAGCTTCATCAGTAGATCCCCCACAGTTTTAGTGCCAGCACAAAAAATAGGTTGAGCACCGCCAATGGCGTAAGGTATTTCCAACCAAGCTCAAGCATCTGATCTAGTCGGTACCTCGGAAAAACGCATCTGATTAGGATTATGACAATCACGACAACAGAGAACTTTACCAGCATCCAGATAATGTGGCTTAGCATAACACTGCCGAAGATGACAGGGCCGTTGAACCCTCCCAGATAGAGAGTTACAAAAAGTAGGGTCCAAGCCTGGAACATCACGTACTCTGCCAACATAGTGAAACCGAAAAGGATTCCGCTATACTCTGTCCTCCATCCGAAGACTATTTCCGTCTCGGCAACAGGGATGTCGAAAGGTGCCCTCTCAGACTCGATAATGACGCCAAGGAAAAAGATTACAAAACCTATGAATTGGGGCACCGCAAACCACAGATTCTGCTGAGCTTGGACAATCTTTACTAGGTTAAAGCTACCAGCCATGATGGCGACCGCAGCCCCACATAGAACCAAAGGGATCTCCGCGCTGATGTACATATAGGCGACCCTAAAGGCCCCTATGAAACTGTATTTGTTATTCGAAGCCCATCCCGCTAAGACTGGGATCAATGGAGCAACCCCCGCGATGGCGAAGAACATGGGTAATCCCAAGCCACCTATATTCCATAGGACCCAGTTCACATCAAAAGGGATTAATAAGATGGCTAAGCTTGGTATCGTTGCGATCAAAACCGGCATAATTGCAAAGAAGAAAAAGTTCATGTCTTTGGGGACGATGATTTCCTTCAATAATAACTTGACAAAGTCCGCAATCAGCTGTAACACTCCAGACCGTCCACCGCAGTAATAAGGGCCCACCCTGAGCATTGCTCTGGCGAGAAATTTTCTCTCAAACCAGACAGCAACAACCCCGAATAATAGAATGAAAGCAAGACCGGGTAAAACGTAGATCTGGAGAAGAGGTTTAGCATTGAAGGTTAGGAATTCAACGACGAAATTCAAAAGAGATTGGATAATATTCACCATCATCACCTATCCACGTCTAGGTACCAAATATCAAGCGAGTTTACCACGACCGGGACATCGGCCATGGTCATCCGGTCCAGCTCACACAGTCTTTCAAATACATACATATGTCTCAAAGACGGGGAGTTGATCTTAACCCTATAGGGATTCATACCAACATTGGTTAACATGTGGATCCCCATCTCTCCCCGGCTTGTCTCAACCCTACTATAGGATTCCCCCGGCCGGGAACGTGTGAATAGGGGGAATCTGGTCCGGATGGGGCCGCCCGGGATCTCATTGGCGATCTGCTCCATAATTTTTAAGGACTCACCGATCTCCCGGAACCTTACTTTAGTCCTGGCCATGACGTCACACGCGGACTCGGTGACAATATCAAAATCTAGGTCTCCGTAGGCCGCATATGGTTCATCCTTCCTAACGTCAATAGGTAAACCCGATCCCCTCACAACGGGACCACATGCTCCTAATCGGATCGCATCTTTAGGCGTCAATACGCCGACGCCTTTGCAACGTTTCTCAAAGATCTCGTTCTCAACCATCGCAGCCCAGTAGTCAGTGAATCGTCTCCTGAGATAATTGACGATCTCTATAATTCTGTTAGTAAATCCCTCTGGGATATCCTTCATCACTCCACCAGGGAGGAAAAAGTTATAGCTGAAACGAGCCCCCGTGAGCTCCTCTAAGAGGTCCAGTAAGAGAACCCTGTCCGCGGTGGTCCAGAGGAAGACTGCAGGGAAGAACCCCGTAGCTTCGACCTGTAATCCAAAGGCATAAAGGTGACTGCTGATCCGGGACATCTCGCAGACGAGACTCCTGATCCAGTTGGCCCTCTCAGGGACATCAATGCCGAGGACTTCCTCGGTTGCCATGACATATCCGATGCCGATGTTCGGAGTATCGATCATCGCCATCCTTTCGATAGGAACGATTCCTTTAAGGAAGGTCCGGTTTTCCAGAGTCTTTTCTATACCCCTGTGGGTAAAGCCTAGGTCAGCGGTAATCTTGTGGATCTTTTCCCCATCTAGATCAAGAATGAGCCGGGTCTGGCCACTCATGGGGTGCTGAGGCCCCCAGCTTATCCGCATGATGTCGGGAGTAATAACAGGCTCGCTCACTCCGCAGGCGCCTCCCCCGTGAAATCCTTCCTAAGCGGATAACCCCCTCTCCAATCTGGGGAGATTAGGAGAGGAATCATATTTTCGTGGCCCTCGAACTCTATGCCAAACATCTCGTGGGCCTCTCTCTCATGGAAACTCATCGCCTCCCAAACCCCTGTAAGGCTAGGGAGACTCGGGTTGTCTCTGGGTAGGTCAACCTTGTAGGTTAGTGTGATCTTAGTATCTGGGTTAAACAGGTAGTAAACCATCTGCATCCGGTTCTCCCTGTTGTAGTCTACTCCTCCTGCGCCGGAGGGAGTTTTAAAGCCATATTCATCCCTCAGAGCCTCAGCCAGTTCCAAGATCGTCTCCTTCTTTACGACAACAGATACCCTTCTGGTCCGGAGAACAGAAGCCGACTTGATGCTCTCAGAATAGGAGGTTAATATCGAATCAACGAGCTCCGCCTCATTCAACCTTGACACCGATCCTCTTTTCGTTCTTGATCTTCTCTTGGAGGAGCATCATTCCGTGGATTATGGCTTCAGGGCGCGGCGGACATCCTGGTATATAAATATCCACTGGGACGTACTCGTCGACTTTGACGGCCCCATAGGAGTCGTAGAAAGGCCCCTTTCCCGTTGGGCAAGCTCCAACTGAGACAACATATTTTGGTTCCCCCATCTGCTCGTAAAGGTACTTTACACGTATAGCCATTTTTCTGGAAACAACACCGACCACCATAATGCAGTCACACTGGCGGACACTAGCGAAGGGAAGGATTCCAAGCCGCTCCATGTCATACTCCACCCCGGAGGTCTGCATGAACTCAGGACCACAACACCCAGTCACTAAATGTATGGGCCAAATAGAGTATTTTCGGGCCCACCCGGCAAGATAATCGACGATATTATAGACACTGCCGGAGCCAGGGACCCAGTCGAGAGCTCTCTTCAGCTCTATGGAATCTTCTGTCAATTCATCTCACCAATTTCTTTAGCTCGGATAGGAAATAGCCGACCCCTACTAGGATTATAAATACGTATACAGAGACTATGGCAATCGTATCAAAGGTGAAGTTTATGGACATCGCAGCGGTCAAGGTCACCCAGGCGAAGGCGTCTAGAGCAAAGAAGACCACGGCGTACCCAAAGTATCGGGTTATCCCGAGAATCTTATAGTCCTTTGCAGCTCCAATTGGGTCCTGTCCGCATTCAAAAATCGTTGCCTTAATCTTGTTAGGTTGCTTTGGACCTATCACCCAGGCGAGTACTATGGAAGAGACAAGAAACCCGATCTCAGTGATTGTGAAGATCCAAAACGCAACATGATCACCTAAATATAACATCGCCAATCACTCCCCTTTAATCATATACTGACCTTTTTAAATTTTTCACCTATCGTTTTCCCCTACAAATCGCGAAAAAACGAGTTTCATATTTCAATCTTAGAGGAAAAGGCTTTAGTCACTTACAATTTATAAAAATCAGTCACAATTTTTTGAAAGTTGTTTTGGATTAATTTTGGTCGGACCTAGCGGTTATTATAGGAAAAATCTCGTCTGGAAACTTGTAAGTATAAACCGCAAGCTTATATCGGCAAGGTTTTTATCATACCTCTGAAGGGAAGTTAATTTACAATGCCGTTTGGTAGGACTGGACCCTCGGAGCTAATTATTATCCTTTTCATTATTCTCCTGCTCTTTGGCGGGAAGAAGCTCCCCGAGCTGGCCCGCTCTATGGGCTCTGCGGTGAGAGAGTATACAGACGCCACTAGGGAGCCCGCAAAGTATGTCAAGGCAAAAGTTAAGGACAAGGACGATGAGGACCGTGATGCGATTCTCGAGGCGGCCAAGAAGCTGGGCATCGAGACGGAAGGCAGGAGCGTCTCCGAGATCGCTCAGGACATCGTGAAATCTACTGATAAAAAGGAGGCTTAGCCTCCCCGGAGTGTAGATGAACATCAACCAAAAGCAGTCCATCTGGGGTCATCTCGAGGAGCTAGCAACGCGCCTCCGGAGGGCCCTCACCGCTCTCGCCATAGTGACCTTCGTCATAATGTCGGCGCCCGCTGACCCAACGCGCATCCTTAAGCTAAACTTCTCTGGTTACCAACCTCTCATCAGCAGGGTCCTTGAGATCATTCAGGATTCCCTGCTTCCCAGGGAAGTTGAGCTCATCGCGTTTAACTGGCTCGACCCATTCTACATCTATTTCCTTGTCGCCTTTACTATCGCTTTTCTAGTCACTCTGCCCTACCTCTCCTGGGAACTTTTCAAGTTCGTCAACCCCGCCCTCTACGAATTCGAAAAGAGGGGGATTTTCTCGTTCGTCTTTGTCGTTTTACTCCTCTTTGGAGTGGGAGCCACCTATGCATGGTTCTTCCTCCTCCCCACGACGTTCAATGTGCTGTATAATTTTGTGAGTCAGAGCAGGGTTCTCCCAATCTTTGCGGTTAAGGATTTCTATGATATGGTGGCCTTCGGGATCCTAGGATCTGGGAGTTTCTACACTTTTCCCGTGATCATCTGGTTGCTAGTGAAGGCGGACCTCTTAGAGGTTGAGACTCTCAAGAATAACAGAAAGGGGATCTTTACGGGGCTCCTAATCCTTACAGCAATATTAACACCAGACCCTACTCCCTTCACCATGCTCCTGATGAGCGTCCCCTTCTATATTCTCTATGAGCTCACCATACAGATCCTCCAGAGGATCAGCCCGGACCCAGAGAGGAAGGCCATCAAAAAAGGGCTCCTGGCGTCAAGGAGGTTTTTGACCCAGAAAAAGGAGAGCAAGAAAATCGGCACACAGACGAGCTGAAAAAACCAATGTCAGTTAATTAGTTTAATTTCAAGAGATCATCTAACTTCAATTGCTAAGGGCGAGAAGTTACTACAGTGACTTAGAGAAGCAGTTCAGGACTTTAACAACGCAAGGAAAATCAGCTACTCAACGGATGTCATCAATAGGATTGGGCTCAGGGGGTACGTTCTCGTTGAGATGAAGACTAGGGAGAACTTAATGAGAGAAATAAGTTTATTCTCGGATATCTACTATGGGCTTTTGTATTACGCATGAGTCAAGGGGGTCTCCCAGGAAATCACTCTAAAGGTCCAGGAGAGGCCAACAGGATACAAAAATGAGGATGAGTTTGTGCTATTTTCAGAGGAGGCAGACCAGGCGATTAGAGAGTTCCTCTGGGTAGATCAGAGAGACGTAGGATCCCCATCCTCAGCCTAACGGCTTTATAGCTGGGCTACTCGGACCCTTTGAGGTTAGATATTTTCTTTGTCAGCGCAGGAAGCACCATGAAAAGGTCGTCCACCACACCGTAGTCGGCTATGCTGAAAATGGGTGCCTTTGGGTCCCTGTTAACTGCGACGATGAGCTCTGAGTTCTTCATTCCCATCATGTGTTGAAAGCTTCCGCTTATCCCTGAGGCGATGTAGAGCTTAGGTTTCACTGTCTTTCCAGAGGATCCTACTTGCCGCTCCTTAGGAAGCCATCCCTTGTCCACTACTGGTCTTGAGCACCCCAGCTCCCCCTTCAATGCCTCGGCGAGCTTCTTGGCTATAGAGATGTTCTTCTCCTCTTTGATGCCCCTTCCAACAGAAACAATGACCTCTGCATCTGTGATGTCCACCTCCCCCGGAGGAGGTTCCACGAAGCCTATGAAGCGGGTCCCAAGCTTGATATCCTTGGGATATTCCAGAGAAATTATCTCCCCCGGCCGAGTCCGGGGCTCCCCTGGTTTGAAGGTCACAGGGCGAATGGTGGCGACATAATTATCCGCTTCCTTAAGAACCCCTTCAATGTTCAGTTTTCCCCCGTAGACCTGGCGGGTGACGATGAGACTCCTCCCATCCAGCCTCAGATCAATACAGTCTGTAGCAAGAGGGATACCCAACTCTATCGCAAGGGCTGGGGCGAGATCTAGGCCGCAGGAGGTGTGGCCGATAAGGGTGAGGCGAGGTATCCTATTGGCGATAAAACTAACGAGAACCTTCCTGTACGCCTCGGCGTTAAACTCAGCAAGGTTCGGGTGGTTCACGACGATGACTTTGTCCGCGTGATAAGCGAGTTCACCTGCGAGCTCTGAGCATCCAGATCCAAGAAGTATGACTGACAGCTCTAGCCCTCGTGATTTGGCGACCATCATGCCTTTAGCGAGAAGCTCATAGGTGATTTCCCTGAGGCACCCCTTCCTGTGTTCTGCTAATATGAGAATGCCTACCAGCTAGATCAGCCCCCTGTACTTGAAAACCTCGACAAGCCTCCCTACTACATCTTCTGGACTCCCGGTGATGATCTCAGTCTCTTTCTCTATGAGGGGCGCGTAGATTCGCTGGACTTTCAGCCAGGAACCCGTCTCCCCGACCTCTTCCCTATTGAGGCGGAGGTTATTGAGGTCCATGACCGTGAGCTCTTTCTTCCTTGCTTTCCTGATCCCCATGATGGAGACGTACCGGGGCTCGTTAATCCCTGTTTGGATCCCGAGGAGAGCAGGCATAGGCAGCTCAAGGGCCTCTTCGAGGCCCTCCTCTAGCTCCCGGTGGACTATAAGCGACCTATTCACGACTTTGACCTTCTTTACCAGTTGCGCGTGGGCAACCCCAAGGAGTGCTGCAAGGATGCCCCCCACGGCGGAGTAGTTGTGATCCCCCGATCGGGCCCCGGTGAACACAAGGTCGTATTCGAGGCCACTGATCGCCGCATGGAGGGTCTTTGCTGTGGCGTAGGCATCGGACCCTTCGAAGGCCTCGTCTCTAAGGAGGATGGCGTGATCGGCTCCCTTGGCTAGACAGCGCCTCAGAATAGAGTCTGAGCTCATGGGACCCATGGTGATGGCAGTAACAGTGCCCCCGATCCTCTCCTTGATGAGAAGAGCTTCCTCAATAGCGTACTCATCCCACTCGTTCATCTCCATGACGAGGCCACGGGAATCAATCCTCCTTCCGGATTCGTCCACCAAGAGGTCCACCTCGGCGGTGACCGGGACCTGTTTGACGCAGACCACGATCTCTAATCAAAACACCCGAACGAGGTATATCTTTCTCAATATAAAAGAGCTAAATTCCAAGGCGAGATCTTACAGCCTTAAGCTCATCTAGATTTAGAGGACCCAGATCTTTAATAGTAGAATGGTGATTCTCAAAAATTCGGGCAATGTTTTTGTAGGCTGGGAGCTGAATGAGGCTGTAATAAAGGCGCATCCCGTCGACCCCTATGTCCTCTAATTCGTCCCCAAACGCTTCTATTCGCTTCTTCATGAAGTCCTCGTCAATGGCCTTAGTTCCCTCAATAAGGATAACCCCGTCAGCTCCTGCGGAGAAGGCATCTAAGATATGGCCTATGCTAAGGAATGCGGTGGTAGGTACTTGGACTACTGTTACGCTCTCGGGATATTGGGCCCTGTCGAGGCCAAGGAAGTCTACACCAGTGTACCCGATGGTCTTCTCAACAAAGGCGATGAGCCTCAACTCTCCCTCCTCCTTATCCATCAGGCCTCCCCTAAGGGTAGCCCGGAGCTGAGCCCTCGTCGAGTTCTTGAAGTCGATGGCTTCATGTGGGCAGATAGGGACGCACCCCCCGCAGCCGTTGCAAATGAAGGGATCGATCTCAGCCTTCCTGTCCTCAAGGATTATTGCGGCGACGGGGCAGACAGGGACGCAATCGCCGCATCCGTCGCAGGTTCCCGGGTCCACGTAGGCCTTCTCGGGGCTCGCAAAGACCCTCCCTTTCCCCAGGAAGGTAACAACTTTGGCAGCCACTCCGAGGCTGTCAGTGACTGTATCCCTCAGGTCCTTGGGGCCCAAGGAACATCCGCACGCATATATCCCGGTCTTCAGGGACTCGATGGGATCGAGTTTGGGGTGCTTTTCCTGGACAAAGCCGTCTTCCCCTAAAGGGATAGAGGCCGCTTGGGCGAGCTCTTCTAGACCTTTTGGAGGGATCATCGCGACGGCGAGGGCTATCGTATCAAACTCCTCCTCCAAGACTCTTCCGGTGAGGGTATCCTCTGCTCGAACCACTAGCCTCCCTGAGCCGCTGTTCCTCCATACCTCGCTGGCCTTCCCCCTGACGAAAATGACCCCCGCCTTCTGTGCCCTCCAATAGAGCTCCTCATAGCCCCTGCCTGCAGCGCGGATATCAGTATAATAAACCCAGACCTCCTTTCCCAGCATTTCCCGGAGCATTATAGCCTGCTTAATGCTATACATACAGCAAATCCGGCTGCAGTAGGGGATGTACCGGTTTTTATCACGGGATCCCGCGCAGAGCACCATTGCAATCTTTGTGGCATCCTCACCGTTGCTGAACCGGGTCATCCGGCCCCTGGTGGGTCCAGTAAGATTTGTGAGGCGCTCCAGCTCAAGCATCGTAATGACGTCAGAATAGACTCCGTAGCCGTACTCGGCAAGGTCGGCGGCGGGATATTGCCTGAAGCCCGTGGCAAATACGATGCTCCCCACCTCGAAGGTCATGAGGGCGCCCTCGTCGTCAAGACGGATGGCGTCACTTGGGCATTTATCGGCGCATAAGCCGCATCTGGTGCAGTGGTTAAAGTCGATGGTGTATATAGAGGGTACCGCCTGAGGGAATTGAAGGTATACCGCGGGTCGTTCTGATCGCCCCTCGTTATACTCGTCAGGGACCTTTACAGGGCATACCCGGGCGCAGATAGAACATGCTGTACAAAGCTCGGGGTCTACTCCACGGGGCTTCCTTTGGACGGTGACAGAGTAGTTCCCAGGGCGACCTGAGACGGACTGCACTTCAGAATAGGAGAGGAGGTTAATTCTAGCCTTCCTTCCCACCTCGGCGATCCTGGGGGTTATAATACACTGAGCACAATCCATAGTAGGAAAGACCTTGGTGAGTCTCGCGGCATGCCCCCCGATGCTAGGCTCTCTCTCCACGAGGTGGACCATCCGGCCCTGCGCCTCGAGCTCGAGGCTAGCAGTGATCCCGGCGATGCCCCCCCCTATTACTAAGACCTCCTCAGAGGCTCCTTCACTAGTTTCCTCGAGAGGATCCAGGTAGAGGCTCCTCTCATAGCTCCCTCGTATGATTCGCTCTGCCTTACGGGTAGCCACCTCGGATAAGTGGGGTCCATGGACCCAGCTACACTGCTCCCGGATATTGGAGAACTCTAAGAGGTAGGGATTGAGACCTGCTCTCTTCAGGACCTCTTGGAACGTATGAAGGTGCATCCGGGGAGTGCATGCGGCTACTACGACCCTGTCAAGCCCATGCCTCTCGATGTCTGCTAGAATTGTTTCCTGGGCCGGCTTGGAGCAGAGGTAGTTATCCTTCCTTATGGCCGCGATATTGTCCCACTCCCTAACATGGTTCCGGATCTCCTCGACGTCCACAACATCACTGATGTTTCCCCCGCACTCGCAGAGGTAAACCCCAACCTTAGATTCCGCGGCCATCGTTATCCTTTGGTCTCGGTAACTAACACTATAAAACATTCATGTGAAAGCCTGCAACAAGAATTAAATCAAGTCATCCTTGAGTTAGAGGAGATGGCGGAAGCCCAGAAATTCATCCATGAGTTCAAGCTTTTCAAGTGCATACAATGTGGGGTCTGCACAGGGAGCTGTCCTGTGTCTGCTAAGGCGGGTCTCAACATCAGACAGCTGATGCGGGAGATTAATCTCAACAGGAGAGTTGAGATCCCACCCGAGGATGTCCTCTGGAGCTGCACCACCTGCTCCGCCTGCGAGGCCCGATGCCCTAAGGAGCTCAGCCCATATAAGGTCATATTGGAGATGCGAGGGCTCGCCGTAGAGGGGGGAATGGTCTCATCGACGGTGAGGGACGCACTGGAGAGTGTCTTTAAGCATGGGAACCCCTGGAGTAGAGGGAGGGCAAAGCGTTCCGAATGGGAGGAAAGTCTTGACGTCCCTGAGTTCAAGAAGGAAACCGAGTTCCTTTACTATGTAGGATGCACCCCAGCCTACGATCCTCGGGGTCAGAAGACAGCAAAGGCCCTTGTGAGTATATTCTCCTCGGCGGGGGTTGACTATGGTACCTTGGGGGATAAGGAGACCTGCTGCGGGGACACCGTCTACGGGATGGGGGAGAAGGGTCTCTTTGAGATGGTCGTTGAAGACAACACCGAACTATTTGAGGAGCGCGGCGTCAAAAGTATGGTCACCACCTCCCCCCACTGCTTCAACATGTTCAAGAATAGGTACGGCAACCCCAGCTTTGAGGCGCAGCACTACACTCAGCTCCTCGCAACCCTTATTGACAAAGGGAAGCTCAGGTTTTCTAGAAGTTTCCAAAAGACCGTTACTTACCACGACCCGTGCTTCCTAGGGAGGCAAAACGGGATCTATGAAGATCCCCGAAAAGTATTGAAGGCCGTGCCGGGGTTGAACTTTCTAGAGCTGGATAGATCTAGGGAGAGGGGGCTCTGCTGCGAGGGAGGGGGTGGAAGGATTTTGGTAGATATACCAGGGGAAAGACTTGCTGAGAGGAGGATAAGGGGCGCCGTCGAGGTGGGGGCAGAGATAATTGCAACGGCTTGTCCCTTCTGCCTATCCACTCTGGAAGATGCGGTGCTGACGTCGGGACTTGACCACTCCGTTAAGGTCATGGACATTGCGGAGATTATTGCCAAGGTCCTGTAATCTCACGGAGGGATAGAAAAGCAAGTTGGTATTATCGCGAAAGTCAAGTAGCAGCATACCCTCACTTAGACATTTGTTTGAACACCGCGCGCAGGATATAGGAGGTAGATCTTTAGGCTCCAGCGGGAGATCTCAGTTGAGAATATAGATGCGTTAGTGATATTTTATCCCTAGAAGAGAAGATTGCCCAGGCCCCTCCCATCAGGAGCCAAGCCAGAATTTGAGATAAAGATGCAACAGAATAGCAGAGCACGTAGATTTATAATCAAAATGGGATTCAAAGTAAAGCGTGAAGTAATGATGGAGGTATAAGACCCATAGACACCGAGGTCCTCTGCTTCACGGAGATCTTGAAGGTAAATTTGTTTGATTGACAGATACACAGCGGCGATCATCCAGTTCAAGAGGATCAACCCAGAGGAGATTCCCGACGTCAAGAAACGGGGGAATGAAAACCTGAAGAATGTCCTAGAGACCTTTGAGAGCCTCGAAACCTGGGACCAGATCCTTCCGGTCAGGCTCGCTGTTCTCCCGGAGAATATCTTGAGGCATGAGTTCGACACCCAATGCTCAAGCCAGGAGGAACGGGTCAAAACCGCTGTGCTAGTGCCTGGGGATGAAACAGATAAGATCGCAGAGAAGGCGAAAAAGCATAATACATATGTCTCTGCATCAATCCACGAGAGGGACCCGGAACACCCCAACTACTTTTTCAACACAGCTTTCATTATGAACCCTAAGGGCCGGATCATCCTCAAGTACCGCAAAGTGAACCCTTGGATCCCCCTTGAGCTCTCCACAAGCCCCCACGACGTTCTCGACGACTACAGGGCCCCCCTGTTTCCAGTGGTAGAAACGGAGCTGGGAAATCTGGCCTGCCAAGTCTGCTACGATCAGTTCTTTCCTGAGGTTGCCCGACAGCTCGCGTTTAACGGGGCAGAGGTCCTCCTTAAGCCTACCATATTTCCCCCCTATCCACAGCAGTTCATGTTCGATCCCTATGATTGGTACACCATAGTGAACAGAATGCGATCCATCGAGAACATGCTCTACGGGATAAACTGCAACGGGGCAAAGTACGGTCTCAGCATGATTGTAGACTACCTAGGGAGAACCTTGGCCCAGGCAGCAAAGGGGCGGCAGATGACCATCGGAGCCACTATCGACGTCGACGAGCTCAGGGATTATCGGAAGAAGACAAAGCTCCACAACATGCTCCAGCAGGTAAGAACCGAGTGCTACACCTACCTTGACGCCAAAATGTGGCCTGCAAACAAGCCCCTACTCAGAGAGGGGGACTACGGAGAGTGGGCTCCGAAACCCCCCTTCTACTCTGAGAGATAATTTAGGAAACGAGGATTTTTATTCCATCCCGACCCTCTTTAAAGGGGCTGACGGTTGATGCCGACGACGTCCGTTACTTCCTTGTTCAAGTTACCCCGAGGGACGAGCCCCTTCATCAGATTAGTTTTATTCTCCAGCCACATATAACCCAAATCTTTGTGCATAGTCAGATGGTTCACGACATCTAAGATCTCAGTGTATTTGATGCTGTATGCGAGCCGATCAGTAATCTACCATACATTCGAATTCTAACATCAGCTCACATTATCCAAATGCGCGAAGTTTATTAGTTTAAACAGGTTTGGGTGGATAATTACTGGTGTGTTGGATTTGACAGAGTTACATAATCATGATGAAATTTTATCTACGATGGATGTTGTGAATACCGCTTTTGTTTCTACGGCTGCTGGCTCTGAGATCAGGTCAAGGATGATGCATTACTGGAATGATGAATCCTTCAACATTTATCTCGCCTCTATGAAGGGAGACCCTAAGACCCTCCAGATCACTGAGAACCCCACGTTATCCCTTTTGATTCTGAATCAAGGGGAGAACATTAACGAATCTGCTGAAGTCGAGGTAACGGGAAAGGCCTACCTTTTGAAATATGGATCTGAGAAAAATGAGGCTTTCAAGGCTCTAGCAGGGAGGTCCCCCGTAGTGGGATATCTAAAACAGACAGAAAGCTTGGACCTATTAGACTGCATCAAGGTGGTCCCCCTACTGCTCAAATACCGCATCTTTGGGGAAATCGTCCAAGGACAGCCGCCCACGGTGCTTGAATTCAGCGAGAATGTGGTTGAATCAAACGAATGCAGTCAGCTAAGGAGTAAGCTCAGACACTGGACAACTGCACTAAGGTTCCTTAGTCTAGTTTCCGTCATAGTCCCTATCATATTAGGAGCATCCATCGCCTGGATGCGGAATGGCGCATTCAACCTAACCTATTTCATCTTGACCCTAATCGGGGGACTGGCGGTCCAAGCCGGATCCAACGTGATCAATGACTATTATGACTATAAAAGTGGCAACGACAACGTGAACAGGGAGTACGTCAGGCCTTTCAGTGGAGGGAGTCGAATGATCCAGTTGGGGCTCTTAACACCCCTTGAAGTTCTCTCCGGAGCCTTAGCCCTCTTCGCATTAGCCACTGGCATAGGGCTTTTTCTATCCTGGGAAATCGGGTATACGATCCTTGTCCTGGGCATCATAGGCGTCTTCTCGGGTTACTTCTATACGGCCCCACCACTGAACCTCGCCAGCAGGGGTATCGGAGAGGCTGTTGTCGGGTTAAACTTTGGAGTCTTGATGGTCCTTGGATCTTACTACGTTCAGACTGGGACTCTGGCGGTTGAGCCGTTAGTGGCATCCATCCCCGTCTCGCTCCTTATCGCCGCCGTCCTTTACATTAACGAGTTCCCCGACTACGTCGCTGACAAGGCAGTAGGAAAGGACACCCTAGTTGTACGGCTGGGCAGGAACAGAGCAGTTTTCGGATTCATGATGATGTTCATAGGGACATATGGAGCTCTGGCATTGGCTTTGTTGTATCAAATTCTTCCAATTTATGCCTCGCTCGGTTTCCTTACCATCCCTTTTGCTGTTAAAGCAGTGGGATATGCAACCCGGTATCATTCAAAGTCCTTCGACCTCGTCCCCGCAAATATCCTGACAATAATTACTCATCTTTTCACGAGTCTCCTCCTGTCCCTAGGATACCTAATAGAGGGATTGGGACCAGAGAATCTGGGGCTTAGCCTCCTCATCGGTGGAGCCTATGCAGTCTTCATAATCTACATGTATAAAGACATGGAGAGGAAGAAAAACATCTTTCTGGGTCTGAAGACAAGCTTACAAACGTAAAGCGGTGGGGCACATTAAGTGCTAGGGTGTAATGGACAAGTTTTGTTTTCACGCTTGGCCTCCTCCGTATAATCTTCTTTTCCGCGAACTTATCGAGACTCCAGCTTCTACTGTCCACAGCCTTTTTAATAACCTCTTGGCTAGGTCAAATAGAGTAACCCCTAAGCGGGCAAAACCAAAAGCGCTCTTATCCCGTGGCCCATATTTCTGGGCCACAGACCTATTAATCCCTAGATTAATCCTGGGAGATATTTTTAAGATGCAATGAAAAAAACTTTTGACTATCTGGGGACAAACCAGTAGGAAGGCTCCCCGTCTACGGTCATCCCAGCCACTAGACGGACGTCCATTCCAACCTTCACCTCGGTGATCTCGCTCCTCTCCATCCAAGCTAGAACCTTGAGGCATTCAACAAGATCCACAATGACGATAGTGTACGGGGGGTGTTCCTGGAAGGAGACGGGACGGGCAATTACGTGTGTGAATGCCACCACTTCTCCCCTGCCATCAAGCTCCACCCACTCTATGTCCGAGTCTGTGCACTTGACGCAGTCTCCTACGGGAGGAAATGTGAGGGAACCGCATGACTTGCAGCGTGTTGTCCTAAATTCCCCTGCCTCGAGATAGTTCCAGAACTTATGGATCTTGTCGGTGGGTATAGTGAACTCTAAGTTTAGTGGTTTGGATTTTATCGATGGCCAGCTATTCCACACTTTTGTCACCTCTCCAGGATCGTGACATAGCAATAATGGCCCGTGCCCCCCACGTTATGGGCAAGGGCTAGGTTGTTATTGAGAGGGACCTGCCGGTTCCGGGTATCGGCCTCGTTTCTAAGCTGCTTGGTGAGTTCATAAATCATGGAACAGCCGGTGGCACCGACTGGGTGACCCTTTGCCTTAAGTCCCCCGTCTACATTCACTGGGATCCTGCCCCCAATTTCAGTCTCCCCTTCCCGGAGAAGGTCTGCTCCTTGGCCTCTCTCGGCTAAGCCTAGGTCCTCATATGCAAGGAGCTCGGCGATAGTGAAGCAGTCATGAACGTTAGCTACGTCAAGGTCTCCGGGACCTATCCCGGCCATCTTATAGGCCTTCTGGGAGGCTGTGACGCTGGCTCTGAGTCCTAGGAAGTCGGAGCGTTTACTGAGGTTCGCGGTATCAGAGGAGTGACCCACCCCTTTAACCCAGATGGGGGTCTCAATGCCCAGCTCCTTAGTCTTTTCCTCTGATGCGAGGATAACAGCGGCAGAGCCATCGCAGATGGGGCTACAGTCATATAGCTTGAGGGGCCACGCGACGAGGAATGAGGATAGGACCTGGTCCATGTCGGTCTCGCTCTGAAACCGCGCATTGGGGTTCATGGCACCGTATCTATGGGCCTTGATTGCGACCTCGGCGAGGTCCTCCTCAGTGGTCCCATATTTAGCCATGTGGGCGGAAGCGTAGAGTGCATAGTAGGCTGGGAAGGTCATCCCGAAATTATGGAACTCCCAGAGATAAGAGCCTGCACGTCCGATCATCTCAATCATGGTAGGGGTATCCACCTCTGTCATCTTTTCCATTCCAACGGCCATGGAGAGGTCCGACATACCAGAGGCTACGTTCAAGTAAGAAGTGTAGAAAGCGGCGCTCCCCGATGCGCAGGCAGCCTCGCAACGAACCAGCCCAGCGCCTGTAAATCCATTGTACTCCGCGGCGACTACGGCAGGGAGTGACTCCTCGTACATCCCCCCGACGGTGGCGTAGGAAACGAAGTTGATGTCGGGTATGGATACTGTGGCGTCCTCGAGGGCGGGTTTGACGGCCTCGTAGGTGAGCTCTGAGAGGTTGACGTCCTTCCGGACCCCGAACTTCGAATGACCAACTCCGATCACAGCAACTTTTCTCAAGAACTATGCACCTTGGAGAGGCTCCGAAGGAACCGATTTAACTCTTCCGTCACCCCTTATTGAAGTCTTTGAGTTAATCCGCCGTTATAAATCGATGATTCTTTATAGGAAAATTTAGAGATTCTACGGTTGAAGGGGTATTTAATGGAAAAGCCTGAAAAGTGGCCGGAAGGGGTCCCGTTCACACTTGAGTATCCCGAGGTCCCGCTTTTTACTTTCTTAGATAATTCAGCGGAAAAGCACCCTGATGCAATCGCCATTATCTTCCAAGATAAGAGGATCACATATAGTGAGCTCAAGGAGGAGGTGGACAGATTCGCGACGGCCCTCCAGAAAATGGGGGTAATTAGGAGGGCCAAGGTGGCCCTTTTGCTCCCCAATATCCCCCAGTTCGTGATAAGTTATTACGGTGCGTTAAAGGCAGGGGCCATAGTCGTTCCCATTAGCCCCCTCTATAAGGAGAGGGAGGTTTTCCATCAGATCTATGACTCCGGGGCCAAAACCTTGGTGGTGCTAGACGTGCTATATCCCGCTGTGGAGAACGTGAGGGGAGAGCTTGGGCTGGAGAGGATCATCGTGACCAAGATCAAGGACTATATGCCCTCCTTGAGAGGAGTGCTGGGTTCTCTGCTAGGGAAAGTTCCAACCTATAACGTGGAGATGGGTGCCAATATACACCAGTTTCTTGATCTGATCAAGGGTTCTCCCTCAAGCCCGGAGCCTGTCGAGGTAAACCCAAAGGATGACCTAGCACTGCTCCAGTTCACCGGGGGCACCACGGGGGTCCCTAAGGGGGCCATGCTGACCCACTATAACCTAGTCTCTAACGCGCTGATGTGCAACGCCTGGTTAAAGGCGCAGGAGCGAGAGGAGATCCAAATCAACGTGATCCCCCTCTATCATATCTATGGTATGACGGTGACTATGAACAACGCGATTGCCTCCGCGGCAACCATGGTGTTGTTTCCCAAGTTCGACGCCAATAAAGTGCTAAGTGCTATCCAGAAGTATAAGGCCACTATTTTCAGCGGCGTCCCCACTCTTTACACCGACCTAATCAACCAGCCGGATATATCAAATTACGACCTCTCATCCATCAAGTTTTGCATCTCTGGAGCCTCGCAGCTTCCCAGGGAGATCCAGAATAAATTCATGGATCTGACAGGAGGGGTCCTGATAGAGGGATACGGGCTAACAGAGGCTTCGCCAGTGACTCATGCGAATCCATTAGATCCGACCTTGGAGACAGTGAAGATTGGCTCCATCGGCTTCGCCTGGCCTGATACCGAGGCGGGAATCATGGACACAAAGACAGGAGAGCTGCTGCCCTATGGGGACATCGGAGAGCTGGTGATCAAGGGCCCCCAAGTGATGAAGGGGTATTGGAACATGCCTGAGGAGACAGCCGATGTTTTGAAGAACGGTTGGCTTCACACGGGGGACATTGCCCGGATGGACCAGGAAGGCTACTTCTTCATCGTGGACCGGAAGAAGGATCTCATAAAGTTCAGGGGCTATAGCGTCTATCCCAGGGAGATTGAGGAAGTCCTCTACAAACACCCGGCCGTAAAGATCGCAACGGTAGTAGGGAAGCCAGACGATCTGAGCGGAGAGATTCCAAAGGCGTTCCTGGTGCTCAAGGAGGGGACCGAGGCGACTGAAGAGGAGATGATTGAGTTTGTCAGGGGTAAGATAGCACCTTACAAGAGGATTAGGGAAGTGGAGTTCCGAGACGAGTTACCCATGACTATGGTGGGTAAGGTACTCAAGAAGAACCTCAAGTAGACGAAGCGTGAATAGTATCCTAGGGAAAAATCCTATTACTTTTTCGTTTATTTAACTTGACGAAATGCTTATCATGCGAGGTAAGATCACCTCGATGACTTGAGCTTAATCTCGAACAGTAGGGGCCAGAACTTCCCCGTGAGGAATAGGTGTCCCGTCTCCCTATCGTAGGCTATCCCATTTAGGACATCGATAGAGGTCTCGTTACCGATGAATTCTTTAAGCAAGCCTAGATCGATCCATCCCAGGACAGAGCCGCTTAGGGGGTCGATTCTGGCGATCATGTCTGTCTGCCAGATGTTTGCGAATATCTGCCCGTCAATGTATTCCAGTTCATTTATCTTCGTGACCGCTTTATTGCCGTCTTGAACCTTTACGGTTTGGATTACCTGGAATGTCTCTGGATCGAGGAAACGTAGTGTGGCGGTCCCATCGCTTAGAATAAGGCTAGAGCCGTCGCTGGTGATACCCCATCCGTCTGAGATTATCTTGAAACTGCCTAAAACATCAAGGCTACTAATGTCATAGATGAAGCCTACTCGGGACTGCAAAGTAATTTGGATGAGCCGGCCCCCGTGGACGGTTATACCCTCACCGAAGAAAAAGGGGGACATTTTGTGGATCCTAGTTATTTCCCCAGTCTCAAGTTCCACAATACGTACTGAGGAATGGCCCCGGAGCCCAGTTCCCTCGTAGATGCGTCCTCCGTAAAACACGAGGCCTTGGGTGAACGCTTCTGGATCGTGTGGGAACGTGTTTTCGATGGTATAGGCGTACTCCGGAGCAGGTTCATCGGTCTGGGTTAACAGAGGATAGGATAGGGCACCCATGAGGACACCGCCTAAGAGAAGTAACATGAGACGACCCCTTGAAATTGGATTTCTTGAGTTCACCCCAACCAAATTACCATCATTTCCATCAAAGTACAAGTTTACGGCTTATAAAACGAAGAAAAAAAGAACCAGCGCGAGCGGAACCATTAGACACATTGGCCATACCACAAATACAACCAGGAGATTACTCAGATATGAATTCCAGTCCTTAGAGCTTCATCATCTCCATATCAAGTTTGAGCCCAATAAGATCGGAGGGGGGAATGTGCTTAAATAAATTTGAATGATGGGAGAGGATCATCGCGCGTAAATGGAAAAAGATCCTCCACGCATAAAAACAGGGATTCTATGCGGCGTGAACTACAGGATCGTCTTGCACTGTGCATAGATAAAAAGTCATACTTTTGGGGAGAGGAACGACAATGCGCCCGTATCTCGCACCCGATCTTGAACTACATTTCCTTTTTTCTTGAAACCACTCAGAATCAGAATTAATTGAAGAATAGAGAAAAGATGAGGGGCTATTTCCCTTTGACTCCGATAGCTAAAACATTGTAGGTAGTATGTTTAAACCCACGAGAACCTGATAATTTCCTGCACTCAGCCATCAACTCATCTTGAATGCTATTGACTGCATCTTTTGGCAGTCCAGAGTTCCACATATCCCACAACATTCCTTTCTTCATCCAGAATGATGGATCAACAAATAGAATTTGGTCTCTACCGTATATCATATGGTCTTTGAAACCAGCAGATTCAAAGAGATCAACAGCATCCTCGAGCTGGATGAGTTCGTTACGGAACTCAACCACCGCCTCCATGAACGTGGGATATTCAGGATGGCGGCTTGCGACCTCCATTGCTATTTTCAGAATCTCCCTGTATACAGAGCCTCCATAAAATAGTAATGCAGCTTCTCCTCCGGGCTTCAGTACTCGGTGCATTTCCGTTAATGCTTTCTGCTTGTTGGGAATAAAGGGTAGGGTCTGATTTGAAAGGACAAGATCAAACATTGAGTCAGGAAAATCTAGTTGCTCGGCGTCTCCCGTAGAAAATTTGATGTCGACGAGACCCAGCCTCTCCGCATTATTCTTCGCCTGAACTATCATGAGCTTTGAAAAGTCGATTCCGTAGATGTTTCCGCCGTCTTGAATTTTCTTTGCTAGTTCAAAAGTCGAGATTCCTGTACCACATCCTACATCTAAGCACACAGGTTTTTCCGGTATATTGATTTCCCTCAGGAGGAGGCGGGTGAACCTAATCATAGATGGGCCTGCAACTTCATCGAAGCTGGACGATAGCTCATTATACGCATCTTTCAGCTTTTCCTTCTTTAATAAAGCGCTACCTACCATTCACTGCACTTATATGGATTAGGGTAGAATAAAGAAAAGAGTTTGGTGCAAAAAATATATAGAGAAAAATCCTTTTTCAAACGCCTCACATAGTCGAAAACGGATCAATTTTCAGGCAACATAAAAAGACAGATTTTGAGGATTCACATAGCCGGATCAAGCTAAAAGGCGTTCCTAGATTCTACCTCAACAGACCCCGTACATCCAAATGAGACACTCGAGAACCTTATCAGCTAATAACAAGAGAAGAACCTGGAGATATGTCCATCTGGTACGAGGTAGAAGAAGCCCTTGAAGCAATCATCGATGACTATATCAGAGTGAACCACCTCATCTCACTTTTTCAAGATGACAAAGCCAGGCTCAAAGGCCTTAAAAAAATGGGCCCACAAAACGGGGTAGTCCTTGAACTAGGATCAGGCCCCGGCAACTTTACTAAGATGCTTGACTCTGTCGTTGATGGCCAGATCATCTGCCTTGACTACTCTCGGAAGATGATCGCACACGCTAGAAAGGGCGAATATAAAGACCGCTCACATCATATACGAGGCATATTCGAGCGCCTCCCAATTAGATCCAGCTCCACGAAATGTGTTACGGCATCATATGCCCTGCGAGACTCAAAAGATAAACCTACAATGTATGAGGAAATAGGGAGAATCCTAAAAAACAAGGGGTCACTCACCATAATTGACATAGGCAAACCAGACAACCCCATAATTCAGCAAGTATTCTCTTTATACATAAAATATATCGTTCCACTCATCGCGGGTTTAGCCACGAGACACGGATACAAAAACCCGTGGAGTATCCTTTTTCAAACCTATCAGCTCCTCCCAATCAATAAAGATCTCCAACGCCTCATAGAAAACTTGGTTGGACCAACAGAAAGCAATAAAATGGCACTAGGAGGTTTAATTATTCTATCAGCCATGAAAAAGGCTAGATAGATAGGATTTCGGATCTGATCCTTCTTGCAACCTCGGGCCCGTTAACGCCCTCGATTACCGTCACCCCGCTGCTCAACACGCTCCCCTTCAACGCCCCTTTTACAAAACTCGTTCCAAACTTGGCTTTCACGGTAATATGGAAATTCAATAACTCTAACTTTGCATTCAAGGATGTCAGATCGATACATAGGTCCTCGTCAGGAGAGAAAACAAAAACCCGTTTCCCATCCCGGCCACAGATCTCCTCTAATGAGTTGTTTTTAAGGGGAACAGGTTCAGAGGTGGGATTTGACCCACAAACGGGGCAGGAAGAAACCCTTGCAAGTTCAATTCTCTCAAATGACAGGTCTTCCAGATCACAGTACATTATAGCGCCGGCTAAATTCGGTTTCCTCCCCATAATTAACCTCACTGTTTCAGATACTTGGATACTCGCTATGATGTTGAGGATCGACGGATGCACTCCTGCAACTGCACAGGTAGGCAAATCATCGTCATCGATTCCCCCCTGGAAACACTCAACGCATGGAGTCTTTCTGGGAACAATTGTGGAAGTACTTCCAACATTTGTAATAGCCGCACCAAACACAAAAGGGATATCCAACTTAACGCAGGCCCGGTTCAAAGCGTATCGTGGAGTCATCATGTCCAGCCCGTCTACAACAACATCCATCCCATTAACAATCCACTCTGCATTTCCTGGTGTCACACTCATGGGGATCGGCTCAACCTCGATGTGGGGATTAAGACCACTAACCCTCATAGCAGCCGCCTCCACCTTGGGATATCCTAACATTTCCATTCCGTAGAGATGCTGCCTCTGAAGATTAGACGCCGCTACAATATCTCGGTCTACAACCCTGAGATGGCCTACTCCCATTGTCGCCAACTTGATTACGATGGGGCTCCCTAGCCCACCCAAGCCAATAACACAGACCTTTGCATTCTTCAGTTTCCTTTGCCCCGAAAGTCCGATGCTATCAAGGACGATCTGCCTAGAGTAATATTCTATCTCTGCATCTAAGAACCCCGGTATATTGAACCTAGCCAATTATCTCACCCCGTAAGGTCACTGGATACATCCTTAACATTTACAAATCAAGAACTTAAAAGTAAAAAAATTCCTGGGATTATCCCCCACTCACGGCCGGGAAAAGAGCAACGACATCACCCTCATGGAGCACGGTGTCTAGCTTATCCAGGAAACGATAGTCTCGCCCATTTACATAGATATTTATGAAACGCCTAGGTTGCCCTCCACTATCGAATAAACGGTCCCTAAACTCCTCACCATGTCCTGAAGCCAGCGTATCTAACACCTGACCCAGTAAACAGGCCTCCACAAGAACCCGCTTCTCCCCAGCTATACGAGTCAATTCCCCTGCGAGCTCTACGGATACACCTACTATTAGTCGTTCCCCCCATGGGATTCTTGGAAAGCCTTGAGAGACGGAGGGATCACTGCGGGGAACACTAGCCTGCCTTGAAGGGTATCAGCAGACTTGAATCCATTACCCGTCACGCAGCAGACTATGATTTCATCCTCACTGATCACACCGGATGCGACCAGCTTCTGTAACACCGCTATCGTAACACCCCCCGCAGGCTCCGAGAAAACGCCTTCAGTTGATGCAAGGAGATCGATGGCATCTAGAATTTCATCGTCACTGGCTGACTCGGCCGTCCCACCAGACTCCCTTATAGCTTTGAGAACATAATAGCCGTCCCCCGGGTCTCCTATGGCAAGACTCTTAGCCACCGTATCTGGGTGTTCAATCGGAGTTATTTCCTCATCACCCGCCTTGAACGCATCCACGATAGGCGCACAACCCTCTCCCTGCGCCCCTATAAGCCTGATACGCTTCTCTTCTATGAGTCCCAGCCTCATGAACTGGTCAAAACCCCGCTTAATCGCAAGCATAAGAGCCCCGCTCCCCAGGGGAACGATAATGCTATCCGGAGCCCTCCAACCTAGCTGTTCACAGACCTCAAAGGCAATGGTCTTGGAACCCTCTACATAATAAGGTCTCAAATTGATATTTGCAAAAGCCCAGCCCCTCTCCTCAGCTACCTGAGCCGCAAGTCGATTTGCCTCATCATAAGTCCCAGCTACAGCCACGATATTTGCCCCATAAGTAGCTGCTTGGAGTATCTTGTTTGACTCAGTGTTTCCTGGAACGAAGACGTAACAAGGAAGGCCAGCTTTTGCGGCATGAGCAGCTACTGCAGCGGCCAGATTACCGGTTGAGGGGCAGCCAACAGCCTCCACACCAAATTCTCTCGCTTTAGAGATAGCTACCGAAGAGGGGCGGTCTTTAAAGGAATTAGTGGGATTAACTGTATCATCTTTTACATATATATTTTTCAGCCCTAACAAACCGGCTAAATTATCACATCTATGGAGCGTCGAGAATCCCGTGCCGATATCGACGATAGATAACTTGTCTAGGATAGGCAGTAACTCATAATATCTCCAGAGATTCCTATCCCTTGCTGCTATCATTTCCCGGGTGATCTTAATTGCTTCAAAATCATAAGAGACTTCGAGAGGCCCAAAACATTTCTTGCAAGCGTGTATTAGAATCTGAGGGTACTCAGCGCCGCATTCCCGGCAGATGAGGCCCTTTACGTAATTTTTGAGTGTTTATACCCCCTTTTGATACCAAGGGAGACAGTATTCCATTATTTAATTATTTCCTTTCAGAATTATTCCGTAAGGAATATCCAAAGATCTATATTTGGTAAAAGATACATGATAAAAAAACGGATTAAGGACAAAATAAAAAAGATTAGAATAAATCCCCCCCGACGAACCCTTAAGTTAAAATAGATATGATGCCGGATAATTACGGACTTAGAAAAAACCAATAGAACCGGGGATTTACTTTGTTTGATTTCGATGAAGATCTGAGACACAAGGTAGAATTTGTTAACCAGTCAATTCTGGATCTTGACCTGTCAAATATACATCCAATCCTCGCTGACCCCTCCAGATATTCTATCACTGGAGGCGGAAAACGGCTGCGGCCTATATTATGCATGCTATGCGCTGAAGCCGTGGGAGGCGACTACAGGGATACTAGAGAAGCATTCCTCGCCCTTGAGTTGATTCATAACGGCACTTTGGTTCATGACGATATCATTGATGCGGACCTTTTCAGGCGGGGCACCCCCTCGGTCCAGATGAAGTACGACACTAATAGAGCCGTCCTCACGGGAGACGCTCTTCTCAGCCTGGGTTTAAGATATGCTAGTATGACGGGCAATCTAAAAGTGGTCCATATGCTCGCAGAGACCGCCCTCAAAATGGTTCAAGGAGTGGCCCTCCAAACCTTCTTCAGGAGGGAAAAGGTAGCTGAAAGCACATACCTAAAAATCAACTATCTCAAGAGCGGAAGCTTGTTTGAGTGTGCTGCGGCTCTAGGGGGTATTGTCTCCACAGATATATTGGTTGAACATGAGGCACTCAGTGAATTTGGGAGAAACTTCGGGGACGCTTATCAGATAAGGGATGACATCCGTGGTATATACGCAGAGGTAGAACAGGGCGATCTGCCGAGGATCGATCTTCTAAATGGAGACATATCCCTTCCACTTATCTACGCCCTAGAATCTGAGGAAATATCCAAGCAAGATATAAGCACTTTGATGATGCCGTACCTCGGGGAAAATGAGTCAGCAGATATCGAGGAGATCCGACGCATCTACAAGGAGTCGGGGGCGCTCAAAAGATCTATGGATAGGATGAGGGACTACGCAAAAGAGGCCATAAAATGTCTTGATGGTTTAGATGACGGTAATTCCAAAAGCTCTCTCATTCAGCTCATGGATCAATACTACTTAAGTTTCATCCCTGAAAGTAGGCTGGAGGTCATCCTTTGACTCCACATCCTGGACAATTGCGGTTTGTTGATTAGGGGATTGTTAGGAGGTTTTTGCTCTTGTATGATGTTATTGTGGTCGGTGCTGGGCCCGCAGGGTCCTCTGTGGCCAGAGGGGCGGCAGAAAAAGGATTGGATGTCTTATTAGTAGAGAGAGAACTGGAGATCGGTGTACCAGATAAATGTGGGGAGTTTGTGCCTTCCCTGAATGAGATGCGCCGCCTGACTCCGGATGCAAAGAATCTAGACAAATATTTCGATCCGCCTCATGATGTGATTGTTAACCGAACTAGGTATGTGAGATTTGTTTTCCCAAATAGAAGGGAAATCTGCGTCGAGTTTGAGGGCGTGGTGATCGAGAGAAAGCTCTTCGATAAACACCTCGCGAATGAGGCGGCGAGGGCAGGGGCGGATGTAGCAACATCTGTAAAAGTCGTAGACTTACTCGAAGGGGGACGAGGGATAAAGGCAAAGACTCTATCGGGCCTCATCGAGCTAGAGTCGAAGGTTGTCGTGGCAGCTGATGGAGCATATTCATTGGTGGCCCGTAGAGCCGGACTCCCATTGTCAAATAACCCAATGGATTATGGTGTCGGATTTCAGTATGAGATGGTTAACGTCGAACATGATCCTGATTATGTAGATATGTATGTTGGAGAGGATGTCGCACCCGGGACTTATGCGTGGATTATCCCAAAGGGTCCTGATGTTGCTAATGTAGGTACGGGTGTTCGGATACCTTTTGTTAAGAGGGGACTGAACGTCCGAGATTATCAGAGAAGGTTAGTAGATAAGCATCCTGTTGCGTCACCAAAACTTAGGAGGGCTAAACCTATGGCGGTTAAGGCGGGATGTATCCCTGTGGGTGGTCCTATCTCGGAAATGGTGGTCGGGAACGTACTCGCGGTTGGGGATGCGGGAGGACATACCGTTCCGACTGTGGGTGGGGGAATCCCGACTGGATTGGTGATCGGGAGCATTGCAGGACAGGTGGTGGCTTCCCATATTCTTGAGGGGGAATCGCTCTCTGCATTCGATGGAGCTTGGAGAGTCGAGATGGGAGAAACCCTTGAGAACTCGTTGAGGATACGGAAGATGAGTGATGTTGTATTCAAGAACGCGAGGATGATTGATTGGGTTACCAAGAGGGGGTGGCTTACTAAAGAGATGATCGACAAGTTCATAATCTGTGAGATGGACGCAAAGATGAAGCTAATTGAAAAGTCTCTTGGCATTATTAGGCGCGGGTGACTGCTCTTTTAGGGGAGACCTCATTAGATAGAGGGGTTGACGCTATATCGTCTATCAAGATAAAGATACGCCGTTTTGAGTTGGATTCTGGGGAGATTCTGGATAGGGAAGACAGGATAGCTGCGGATGCAGCTATCTGCATCTTCATCAATGGCGAGCTGTTCAGGACGTTGCTGGCTAGCCCCGTAATGATAGAGGAGCTGGTGGTGGGACATCTCCTGGGGGAGGGTATCATCGAATCAAAGGATGAACTGGTTAGTGTGGAGGTCTTACCCTTAAAAGTCTACGTGGAGCTAAGGGAAGAGGTGGACCTCAAGCGTCTGACAATGGGGAAGGTTGATCTCATCACGACGGCTTGTGGGGCCGCGGTTTCCCCCAGCAAGCTCAGGGGATTAGGACTCTCAGCGGCCTCAATGAAGGGGACGATCGGCGCTGAGGGCATCTGGCTCATGGCGCGAGAGCTCAACTTGAGAAGCGGAACGTACAAAAAAACGGGGGGGACTCATTCTGCGATGCTATTCTCGTTGGAGGGAGATCCGCTTTATTTCAGTGAGGATGTGGGGAGGCATAATGCTGTGGATAAAGTGGTTGGCGCAGGAGTCATCGGGGGCTTGGATTTCCGGAGCTGTGTGTTGGTCTCGTCTGGGAGGCTATCTGGGGAGATTGTGTTGAAAGCTACGAGGATGGGGATACCAGTGATTGCTTCAGTGTCTGGTCCATTGGAGTCTGGTATCAGGATTGCAGAGTCTGCAGGGATCACGTTAGTGGGGTTCATCCGGGGGCGTAGGTTTAATGTGTATTCGCATAAGGATAGGATTGTATTCTGATTCCCGTCGCGCGCGAATGGGTTCAGTGAGTGTTTGAAATTAACGGGTAGGGATGTTTCTCGCGGTATGGGGTTTTTTCATTGATTATTCGTAATGGTCCTTTTTGTTTTTTCTCTTTAAAGTGTGATAATTGTTTTGATGGTTTTTGTGTTTTTTGGGGGATTGTTTTATAAGGGATAATGATTTTTTAATAGGTTATGTTAATTTCTATGTAAGAAATATACTGATTTTGAGCTCTTTGTGTAAAAGGATAGTGTATAACTAATAAATGAACCTTCGGAGTATTTTCTAGGCAGTCAGTATTATTTGAATGGAGGGTATTGTTTGCAAACAGATCTACATCCAGAGGTTCTTCTCTGTCCTAACTGTAAGGAAGAGGTTCCAAAGACGCTCTATTGTCTGAACTGTGGTTATCCACTGTATAAGGTCAACGTAGAAAGCGAGCCGGCGGTGGAGAAGGACTCTTCAGAGCACGTTGCTGTCGTTGAAAATGAGGCCGTTGATGAGGTTGTGGAGATTGACCCTGAGCCTACGGAGTCAATTGAAACCATGGTTACACCTGAGGAGATAGTAGAGGTCGCTCCTAAGACTATGACCCCTATAGGGGTCAATGAGGATGTCAGTGAAATTGTTCCAGAGTTCGTTGAAGCCATGGTTACACCTGAGGAGAACGTCGAGGTCATTCCTGAGACTATGATTCCAACAGTGGTCAATGAGGATGTCATTATAACGGTTGATCCGGCAGATGAGAATATTACCTCCGTTGAGGAAGGCCCAGTGGTGCCTGAATATATTGAGCTTCTTTCCACCCCGCAAGTAGAATATGAGTCTGCAAGGGAGCCAATTGTCGATTTGAGTGTGGAGGTCGAAGATCCAGTCGTCGATACCATTGGGGTAACTGAAGAGAACAAAGCTGTAGAAGATGAGGAGGTCTTAGTGCCTATAGTAGAAAACGATGAGGCTGAGCTGGTGACAGTGCTAGAGTACGAGCCGGACCCTGTGGTCAAAGAGGTTATGGAAAATCTGGCAAAGAACATCTCGATGAAGATCAAACTGGTTGATCTCCTGAGGACCGGCGGCGTAAAGTCTGAGATATTCAGTAAGCTCTTCGACAGCTATCTGACCCGAGGGGAGCTCCTCATGAACAGTCGGAGCGAGATGCTAGAGAGGGTTAGGTACGACTTAGGCTCTATGGAGAAGGCACTTAAGAAGGCGAAGGAGGGCCTCGAGGAGTTGGTTATTAGGAAGACAATCGAGGACGTCTCTAAGGAGGAGTATGCGGCAAAGGCACCAGGATTCCAGTGGGACATCAATCAGTATAAGGACGAGGTAGGTAAGAAACAGGCGGAGAGTTACTATCTTGAAGACATCAAGAGAGTGATGGAATCTGATGGGATCAGCGAGCTCATCGGGATCGGAGAGGGCTGCTTTGAAGACCTAGATGGGCTGGTCGACTCCGATGGGATCAACGACGAATCCGCGGCTAAGATCAGAGTCTCTCTTGAAGAGGCACTGGCTTGCATAAGGTAAGATTTTTCCTACCGTTTTTTCTCTTTTTAAATAAAATCGGATAGTTTCAGATGTTGGGTATTCGCAAATGATTCAAATAGAGCGGACCAATCTTCTGAAAAGCCTAGCTTTATCTAAGGTGTGTATTGCTTCAGATAATTCGACAGTTTTATTATTTTAAAGTAGAATCAGTAGGTGAAACATGGACGCAAGCTCTGAGACTGGATTTAATCTACTCAAAGTCGATCTCACCTTAGGAAAAATTGGCGTCGAAAGATTAGATGCTGAGTTGACCCAGAACTATATTGGAGGAACAGGAGTGGGCGTTAAGCTCTTTGTTGATTCTCATCCGAAGGGCGTCGACCCGATTGGCCCCGATAATAGTACCATCATAGCTACCGGACCTCTGACGGGTAGTCGGGCTCCTACCAGTGGACGTTTCTCCTTGGTTACTCGTTCGCCTTTGACGGAAACGATATTCGACTCGAACTCCGGGGGGAATTGGGGGGTGAAGTTAAAGCGTTGTGGCTTCGATGGCGTCTGGATAACAGGGAGATCTAAGGACCCTGTTTTTCTGAAGATCTCTACGGATGAGGCTGAGCTGAGGGGTGCTGACACCCTTTGGGGGAAGGATATCTCAGAGACCTCCAATGCGTTAAGGGCGACTGAGGGGGACAGCATAAGTGTTCTGGCTATCGGTCCGGCGGGGGAGAATTTAGTCAAAATCAGCTCAATAATGAATGATGAGCATCGGGCTTTTGGGAGGGGCGGCGTAGGGGCAGTCTGGGGATCCAAGAACCTCAAGGCGATGGTCGTAGAGCGAGGAACCAAGTTGGCAGAGGTTTCGAAGCCTGAAAGTTTCCAACGTTATATTGAATCAGCGTTCCGGAAGATTGTGCAAGGCCCTATCACTGGCCAGGCACTACGATTGTTCGGCACGTCTGTGCTAGTAAACATCATCAATGAGTTTGGCCTATTCCCGATTAAGAACAATCAGTCAGGCTGCGACGTTAGAGCTGAAAACATCTCCGGGGAACGTATAAAGGAGAATATCTTCGTAAAGCCTGAAGCTTGTTTTAATTGTCCTATCTCCTGTGGTCGGGTTACAAAGACAGCGGGGCGATCTGGCAAGGGACCAGAATATGAGTCTGTCTGGGCGTTGGGTGCGCAGTGCGGGATCTTTGACCTGGAGGCCATAACTGAGGCCAACTATGAATGCAACTTGCTGGGCCTTGACACGATTTCTACAGGTGCCACAATCTCGTGTGCAATGGAGATATCAGAGCGGGGCTTTTTGGAGGGCAAGATTGGGTTTGGGGACGCTAATGTACTTCAGCCCCTTATCAGGAAGATTGCATTTAGAGAGGGCATAGGAATGGATCTTGCAGAGGGTTCGGTTAGATTCGCAAGAAAGCAGGGGGCAGAGGAGTGTGCCATGGCGGTTAAAGGTCTTGAGCTCCCAGCATATGACCCCAGGGGCTCCATGGGTCAAGCTCTATCATATGCAACTTCGAACCGAGGGGGATGCCATCTTAGGGGGTATATGGTGGGGTGGGAGGTGCTCGGGAGCCCAAAGATGTTGCCAAGGTTCAATATTTCGGGAAAGACGGATATTCTGATGAGAATCCAGAACTTGAGCCGTGTGACGGATTCCCTGGTTACGTGCAAATTCCTCGAGTATTCTGTGGGATATGATCATTTGGCTCGAATTCTTTCGGCTTCTACGGGGATTAATTATACGATCTCGGGTCTTCAGAAAATTGGCGAGCGCATCTGGAACCTCGAACGCCTGTACAATATTCGTGAAGGTATCGATGGAACCCAAGACACGTTACCCAGCAGGTTTCTCAAGGATCCTCTTAAAGAGGGTTCCTCATCAGGGCAGGTCGTGGATCTCGACAAGATGTTGGTGGAGTATTATCAAACCAGGGGATGGAACGAGGAAGGCGTACCTACGTCAAGTAAACTTGATGATTTGGGATTAGAGGTTTTGGGGGCATAGGAATGAGCGTGAATGAAGAGATATTTCAGGAGTTCAGAAGGATAGGACAATTTTTGGATCGCCGTGGCTTAATATCTTCCCATGGTGGAAACCTGTCTGTCAGGCAGGGGGAAAAGATGATTGTAAAGAGGAGGGGAGCTATGCTTGGCGACCTCCGCCCATGGGACATAGTTGAAATGCCAATTAAGGAGATCGATAGTAAAATCCTGATTGCCTCAACAGAATCCCTAGTCCATCAGGCAGTCTATCGTGAGACGGATCACCTTGCTGTTGTCCACTGCCATCCGGTTTACACAATTGCTCTCTCATTGATTGAGGACGAGATAACTGCTATAGATGCCGAGGGAGCCTTCAACCTGAAAAAGATCCCGATACTGGACTTAAAACTCCCAATTGGGCCCCGAGAGGCAGCGATCCATGTTCCGAAGGTACTCACCAACTACAAGGTAGTTGTCATCAGATCACATGGGATTGTTGCAGGTGCAGAGACCTTAGAAGAAGCCTTAAACTGGGCCACCGTGTGTGAAGAGGTCTCAACAATAAGATACTTAACGATGCTTACTGGAAAGCCGTTGCTTCGAGATGTTTCAAAAGAGTTTCATGACTGGTGACTGTAGCAAAACACTCAAGAAAAAGTGAAACTGGTATGGACCAAGATGTTATAGCCATCGATCTTGGCGCTTCCTCAGGGCGTGTTTCAAGAGTAGGGTTCAACGGTGAAAGCTTTCAGGTGGAGGAGGTCCATCGTTTTCCCAATGTCCCAATCAACATAAACGGAACGATCTTTGGGGATATTCAATTTATTTGGAACGGGATCGAGTCTGGCATCAGAAAGTCACAGAAAGGCGCCAAGTCCGTTGGTGTAGATTCGTGGGGACTTGATTTTGCCCTCATTGATAGTATGGGTGGGCTGCTATCGGACCCAGTGCACTATCGCGATCCCCGAACTAAAGAAATAATGGGTTGGGTATTCGAACGTGTGCCCAAACGGGAGGTATTTGAGAGAACTGGCATCCAATTCATGTCTATGAACACCCTATATCCGTTAGCCAGCCTAGCAAAATCTGGTGGCCAGCAACTAAATCAGGCTTCTTTGTATCTGGGGCTCCCGGATCTCATTAATTATTGGCTGTGCGGCGAGCGGGTCTGCGAATACACCCATGCGACGACGACCCAATTTATCAGTGCTCTGGATAGGGACTGGGATAGAGACATTCTTTCAAAAGTCGGAATACCCACCGATATTTTCCCAAAGATCCACGAGCCGGGGTCTCATTTAGGGGAGTATAAGGGAATCCCAGTAGTTACCCCTGCCAGCCATGACACAGCAAGCGCCGTAGTCGCAGTGCCGACCGTTACGAGAGATTATGCATTTTTGAGCAGTGAAACCTGGGGCTTGATAGGAGTCGAAATCGATAAGCCCTTGATCAATGATGCCACCTATAAAGCCAATATGACAAACGAGGGGAGCGTTGAGGGGAACTTTAGATTTCTAAAGAACGTTATGGGACTCTGGCTTGAGCAGGAATGCCTTAAAACCTGGAATCAGTCAGGCTTGTCGATCAGTCACGAGCGGTTGATGAAAGAGGCCAGATCGGCCGAGAGCTTTAGATCATTGATAGATCCTGATGACCAAAGCTTCCTGCTACCTGGAGACATGCCTACTCGTATCAGAGAGTACTGTGAAAAGACCGCCCAGAATCCACCATCTACAGTAGGGCAGTTCATGAGAACCATCTACTAGAGCCTGGCTCTGAAATATCGGGAGACACTGGACCTCCAGGCTTCCCTTACGGGGAAAAGTGTGGAAAGTATACACGTAATCGGTGGAGGCAGTCAGAATCCCATGCTCTGCCAGATGACAGCAGACTCCACTGGACGATCCGTTGTCGCAGGTCCCGTCGAGGCAACTACTCTTGGAAATGCAATTGTGCAGCTAATCGCACTAGATAAACTCGATGACGTTGCACATGCACGCAAAGTTCTGAGCCAAACGCTGGACACAATAAGCTACCTGCCGAGAGAACCAAAAGTCTGGAGAGAACCATACACGAGATTCAAATCACTCTGCAGTGAAACCGGGCCTTAAAGGGACTTTGACACATGAACACCTGGCTGAAATAATCCTCTAGTGAACCCCGGAATCCGCATAGTATTAACCATAATTACTTTAGACAGAGATACCTTTAATACTAAGCTACATTTTTATCGACTCACTAGTTATGAGGAAATATAATGCAATTAGGACGCCACATCATACTTTCCTTCGTCATATCAATAATTCTGTTCATCTGTGTAAAAGATGCATCAATGATGATATCTTGTTTTATCTTTGGAATTTTCATTGATATAGATCATCTTTTTTCTGCGCATAAAGAGTTGTCTGGTGTTCGATACGGTCGTTATGGATGGCTTTTTCGATCAGCCAATCGCTCTGAAGGTCTGATAGGTGTCTTGAAAGTGTTGACCTCCATAATCCAGCTACATCTAATTGATTTCTGGATATTAACAGGAAAAGGTACTAGGAGCAGATCTGAACTGATAGAAACGTTAAATTCATATGAATGTATCTTCATCCCACTCCATTCATGGGAATTATTGATTGCACTTATGATCTTTTCTCCTCACCATCCGGCAATACTAGGCGCCGCCGTTGGGTATTTTGGCCATATGATTACAGATTATGTATATAATCATGCAACAATTGAAGGGTTCTCTGTTATATATCGAATGAATCAAAAATGGAGAAAAGAAATATTATTTAAATCGCATCCTCCTACCCAGGAAGGGGAAGGGCAAACAGGAGTATCTTAACGATGTTGAGACCGGGCGCATGATGAAAAGGCTGGATGAATTCTTCAAATCAAAGGTGGATATTCCTTTAATCCGGCAGGGTAAGAAGCAGAGAATCAAGACATTGATCAACGAGGAAGCATTATTACTAGCGAAATATCTGAAACATGCGAAAACTGAATGGACTCTACGGATAGTAGCCGTGAAGCGCGCGTAAGTTTATCTTTCATGGCTTTAAGAAGAGATGCCCCTCTCATCACCAATCTTCCCAAGGGCCTTAACCGCAGATGCTCGAATGTCCTTATCTCTGTTATTCAAAGCCTCGATGATGAGCGCATACGCTTCTTCCAATCTAAAATACCGATTTTCGGAGCTAAGTTAGTTGATTTTTCGCTCATTACTTAACATTAATGGCAATTTCAACTTAATAGTTTAGAATGAATGAAATTTTGCGCGCGGATATTAATCCAAGTTTTCGATGAAAGATTACAAAATAATAACTGAGATGTGTAGGGGGTTAAAATCATTCCCACACACACGTTAAACCATGTTACTCCATATTCCTCAATGAATTGTCATAATCTAGCTCATCGATGAGGATAGGAAACTCCGAACGCGGCCTTTCAATAAACTTAGATGGGATACAACGCATCTCCCTTTTGTCGTCTAATCTCTGCAAGGATCAGAAAAACATTAGTTTCGAAGACTTGGTCAATGTGTGTTTGAGCTAGCATTAGGATATTAAAAATATGACCTCGTTGATGGAGTCTTAATTGAGGGCAACAAACGATATCTAATGAAACATCTAAAATAACACCAACCTCAAGCGTGCGTGTTGGAGTCCGATTTATTTAATGTGTCTATTCTTTTTGTCTGTGGTGTCGGCTTGAGGGGTCTGGAGATCCGCTTTGGGATCTTGTGGGAGCAGGGTTTCCCCTTCGTTCTCTCGCTACAGGCGTTTCTGGGTTTTCTTCAGCTGTTGGATGTTTTTAGGGTGGGGTATTATCCGATGATCCACCGGGCAACGAATCTTGTCCAGTTTGATCTGGGGATAAGCCTCGTAGTGCCTCTTGGGATACTTTTGTTGTTTTGGGTTTTGTGGGCAGTTCAGAGGCAGTTGAAAGGTTTGTTTTTGTTTCCAGTTGTGGGGCTGGTGCTGGTTCCTATGTGGGGATTGGAGGTCTGTGTTGGGGTCGTCTCGTTGCTAGCAGTAATTTGGGGGTTATGGGATACTCGTTGCTTTAGCAGTTTTCTTGTTGGGATTTTCTGGTCATTGAGTTTGGTCGAGGGGTTGGCATTGCTTCATTGGGTGGTGTTTGTTCCTTTGGGGTGGGTTAGTCCTGTTGAGGGGGTTGCGGGTCTTGAGATGGGGCTTTTCTATATTTCTGGGTATGTTGCGCCGTTGTTGGTTCTGGTTTTTCATTGTATGTGGTTCTTGAGGCCTTTGGTTGGCTGGGTGAGGGGTTTTGAATCGTCATCTGATATTGTTATGGAGAATAAGGTTGTGCGTGTCAGCGGCCGATCTGGCCTCTTTCTTGTAGTCTTGGTTTTGTTGAGTGTTTTTGTGGCGTTTTATCCTTATTTGCCGTCGATTAATCCTGGGGGAAGGGCTGTTGGTGTGGATTTTCGTCATTATGTGGCGGCGGCCGGTCTGGTTGAGGGGAATCTGAGTCAGGCGTTGAGCGTGATGGGTGGTTCCCGGCCCATAATCTTTCTCCTTATCTCTGGGTTTCAGAGGGTCATCGGGAGTGATGTTTCTGTTGCGGTTAAGTTTCTGCCTGTCCTCCTGAATCCTCTGGTGGTGTTATCTGTTTTTTTTGTGGCGTTGGAGGTTTTCCGTGATGATGGGATTGCGTTGTGGGCGGCGTTTTTCACGTTGTTCGGGATTCAGGTCCCGGTTGGCATGTACTCGTATTTCTTGACCAATATGCTTGGATTATCATTGGTTCTCTTTTCTCTGGGGTTTCTGTTCAGGGCTCTAAGGTGTGGCTGTCGTTTGAGTCTATTTTTTTCTTGTCTCGTGGGGGGGTTACTTGTGTTCACTCATCCCTGGTCTTTCGATCAGTATTTTGCGGCTGCGGTTTTGGCTGCTGGATTTGTTTTGTTTGATGTTGGTTGGGAGAGGTTTTTCTCTGGTTCATGGATGGTTATAGTATATCTTGTTTCTCTGGGATTTTCTGAGGTTCTCAAGATTATGGTTGTCCCTGGACAGAGTGGATTGTCTGTTGTGTCGACTGCAATTGGAGGAGTCTCAGGTTTGTCTAATTTCTGGGTTGACAGTATCTTCAGTTTTAGGCTTTTATATGGTGGGGTGATCTCGTGCGTAGTGTTGCTGGGTTTGTCTATCGTAGGAGTTTATCGGATAGAGGGTAGAGGGTTTTCTGATCGATTTTTATTGGTTTTGCCAGCTGTATCTTCGTTGCCTTTTTTTATTGGAGATGAGGTGATTAAGAGTCGGTTGTTGTTTAATGTCCCTTTTGGATTGTATGCGGCTTTTGGTTTTTGCTTGTTTTTGAGGGAGGAGCGTGTTGATGATTTTCGGGGAGGATTGATTTCGTTTATTGTTTTGGGTATTGTGGTTTATTTATTCCGGTCTTTAGCTAATCTTGTTTGAAGTTTGTATGGTGTGATTTAGTTATTTGATTGAGATTTTATTTTTCCTTAATAAATATTTTGAGATATAATTTACTATACTGTTTTTATACTTTATCCTAGTATTCCGGAATCTAACTCTTCATAAGTTTATATATTGCTGGTAATGTATTCAACTTACAATATTCTTGGTGTGATGCTATGTTTACTAGAGATTTTCTAATCTCGGTGAAGCGGAAGGCTTTGCGCAAGGGAGTCTGGCATAGATCATTGGATAGGATAGAGCGTGGGATCCTCAGTTTGGCAGCTCGTGTCGTCGAGAGGGTTGACAGTGCGGTTCTGGGTGTTGTGTTAGTGAATATCATTGCGAAGCTCAGGGACGATTTTAAGGGTGAGTTTGTCAAGCGGATGGAGACGTTTGGGTTTAGAAGAATCAAGAAGATTATTGGTATGGCTCAGTTATGGGGTAATGATTCGGCGGGGTTATGGGGACGGGATGTTGGGTTCGTGCGTTATTTGACGATTATGGGCCTGAACAGTAAAGCTGGTTTTGAGTTTACGTGGTAAGTTTTGATATTGGGCATTCTTACTTTTTCCCTTGGGTGATCATGAATCTGAAGATTATATTTATCTGGAAACATGTCGGGTAATCCTAAGCCTTTCGTTGTTGCCTGTATTCCGGCTTATGACGAGGAAAAGAGTATAGGTTCTGTTGTTGTTCAGGCATCACAATACGTAGATAGAGTCATTGTCTGTGATGATGGGTCGAAAGATCTGACGTCTGCAATTGCTGAGGGTCTTGGTGCGGTGGTTTTGAGGCATGAACGAAATCTTGGCAAGGGCGCAGCTTTGAAGACGGCATTTCTTTATGCTAAATGTCTTGAGCCTGATGTGGTTGTGATGCTGGATGGTGATGGTCAGCATAATCCCGCCGATATTCCACTGTTACTTCGTCCGATTATACAAGAAGAAGCGGATATCGTGGTGGGGTCAAGGTTTATTAAAGGAGCGAAAATGAATGCTCCGTTTTATAGGAAATTGGGTCTAAGAATTATCAATTTCTTGAGTGGGAAAGCCAATGAGGTTGGTATTATTGACACTCAAAGTGGGTTTCGATCTTTTTCTGCAAAAGCTATGGGTGTCATGTTAACTTCTAAAGTTGGCGGATATGGTGTAGAGACCGAGCAATTAGTATTGGCTTATCAAAATAAACTAAAAATTATCGAAGTTCCAGTAAATGTGCAATACAATGGCCTAGCTAATACTTCGAAAAAGAATCCCGCTTTTCATGGATTTGAAATTATTGATACAATTCTCACTCTAATTGTTGAGGAGAGGCCTTTATTATTTTTAGCTCTTCCCGGTGTTGTGTTGTTTTCAATAGGGGTTGTTAATGGAATTTATTTTCTTTGGTATTTTAATAATACGAGATTGTTTAACGTTCCAATAGCATTGATAACTATATTCTCCGTTTTTCTAGGATTTGTTTTGATCCTGTCTTCTATGACGCTTTACGCTATTAAACGAGTAGGGTTTAGCTCTAATGCTAAATAGATTTTTTTTACTAGTTTTTTTTTGGTGCATAGTGTGAACGTGCATTATTAAATTGTTCTTCCTAATGAGAGAACTTTTCTCCATGATTTGCCTGAGTAAAATGTGTTGAGAAATAGTTATTTAAATATACGTCGTATAATGTATTTTGGCCATCTTAAGGTAGGTTATATTAATTGAATTTAATTTCGGAAGATGTCAACTTAATTGTGTCATCTTTGTTAAACGAAGGCATAAGTTTTGACAAACAAAATGTTCTCGTAACCGGGGGAGCCGGATTCCTTGGTTCTTGGACTTGTGAGACCTTATTAGGCCTTGGTGCACGCGTTTTTTGTCTAGATAATTTAAGCAGCGGAAGGCTCTCTAACCTCGAACGTATAATCGGAGATCGGAATTTTTCGTATATTAACCATGATATTTCAAATCCTTTTTTTCCAGATAAACAAATTGATTTAATTCTACATCTAGCAAGTAGAGCTTCGCCTTTAGAATTTTCTCGATATCCCATTCAAATTCTAAAAGCGAATACTTTAGGGACCTGGGTCACTTTGGGAATAGCGAAGAAATGTAATTCTAGATATGTCCTAGCTTCGACTAGCGAGGTTTATGGAGATCCTCCTGCAAAGAATGTACCCACTCCTGAGACATACAATGGAAATGTAAATCCTATTGGGGCACGTTCGTGTTATGACGAGTCAAAACGAGTTGCTGAAGCTTTTACAATGGCCTATCATAACCAACATGAGTTGGACACTCGGATCATGCGAATTTTCAATACATATGGGCCTCGGATGAGGGGTGGAGATGTTTATGGACGGGTTGTGTCAAGATTCATAGAACAAGCTCTTTTGAACAAACCTATCACCATTTTTGGTGATGGGAATCAAACAAGAACTTTTACTTATGTGTCGGATTTAATAAAAGGTTTAATAAAGACTGCTTTTTTACCTGATATCTCCGGACAGGTGTTTAATATCGGAGGACAAGGTGAGACTACCATATTGGCTCTTGCAAATCTAATCAAACAATTGTCAGGTACAACCTCAGAAATTACGTATCAATCTCTCCCCCCTGACGATCCGAAGCGAAGGTGTCCCGATACATCAAAAGCCGTAAACATATTGAACTGGAATGCTGAAATTTCCCTGAGAAAAGGCTTGGAAAAAACAGTATTATGGCATAATCAATGTTGAATTTTATATTTTCAATCTGTAAAGGCACCGTGCAGTGAGTTTATTTCCGCCCCATTTTACAAGTTTTAAGTTTGTATCATTAGTTATTAAAAAGAAACGATACATAATGAACATTTTTAATAAGATACAAATTGGATTGTACCGATTAGACATTCGTTTAGTGATTGTTGTTGGAACTTTAGTTAGGTTATTATTAATTCCGTTTACTGCTCACCCTTTTGATGTTAATGAATGGTATGTATATGGGGCCTCAAAAACTCTAAGTGATATTAATTTTAATGGTGTTAATTTCATGAGACCTTTATGGTTATACTTAATACTTTTACAGTCTTATTTTTATAGATTTATTTCTACTTTTACTGGATGGATTGCTACTCCTATTGAACACATATCTCCAATGTTTAGACCTTATTATGGTATTGAATGGATTCCTGGGCCTCTATTTAATACTATAATTAAATTCCCGTTATTATTAGCTGATGTTGGAATCTCACTTATACTATATAGGCTGGTGAGAGATCACTCATCTCCAACAACTGCTAAAAAAGTTTTCACTCTTTATTATTTAAATCCATTCTCTATTTGGATTACTTCCGGTTGGGGACAGAGTGATTCACTATCTGTTTTTTTTACAGTATTGTCATTGTATTATATTTTAAATAGCCATGTGTTTCGTTCATTATTTACGTTGTTTATTGCTTCTCTTTTTAAGATGTATGCTATTGCTTTTTTTTTCCCTGTGTTGATGTATCTTATTATTAAAGAAAAATATTATTCTGTTTTTAAGTATTTATTGTTTATTGCATCAATAATGTTGCTGTATTTAATGTTAAACAATACGCAGATGCAACCTAGCTTAATACGTATTATAATGAATAATTTATTTCCCAATGAACCTGTAAAAGATGTTTTTGGGTACGGTTTAACTTATTGGTCGTGGTCATTGATTTTTCCATTAAATTATACGGTTTGGATACCTATATCGATGTCCATTTTAACTCTTTTACTTACATATGTCCTTTTTTACGTTTTGAAAAACAGGACAGAAAACCCGCTCAAACATATAATTATTATTTCAACACTCTTTTTTATACCCTTTTATTTGAGCCTAAATTATGTTGCTGAAACAAGAGTGTTATTGCTGCTCCCTTTTC
>PBSW01000077.1 GCA_002726865.1 Candidatus Bathyarchaeota archaeon | reverse complement strand
TGGTTGATTCTCTGTATTGTTTCTCCTTCAGATATTCCTCAAATTTTTGGGGGGAGGAAGAAAAAGTGCGGGGAGAGGGATTCGAACCCTCGGAAGCCTGAGCTACAGGATCTTGAGTCCCGCCCCTTTGGCCACTCGGGAACCCCCGCCCAACCATCCAATCAACACAAGAAGCTTAAAACCGTTCCCCAGCCCACCCAACCACATAAATACGGACAAACCAACACCCGAACTATGAGAGTCTCCATTAGCCTCGGCGGAAGCCTCTTGGCCCAGACCCCTGACGCCATCACTAAATACGCGGACACCCTCATTGAGTTAAAGGAGAGAGGTCACCAGCTCATCGTAGTCACCGGAGGCGGCAGATCAGCCCGGCACTGGATCAGTCTCGCGAAGGAGCTCGGCGCTGACCCTTACACTCAAGACCGCCTTGGCATTCATGCAACCCACCTAAATGCGCTCCTCCTCATCGCCGCTCTCGGCTCCCATGCCCATCCCCACATACACCGCAGAGGGAGTGAAATCAAAAGACACCTAGATAACCAGATTCTTGTCGGTGGAGGCTATCTACCAGGCTCTAGTACAGATTATAGGGCAGTACTCTTTGCTCAGGCCGCCAAAGCAGAACTAATAGTTAACGCAACGAATGTTGATGGAGTATATGATAGAAACCCTAACCTAAACCCTGATGCAGTCAAGCTCCTTCATATCACCTACTATGGGCTTGAAAAAATCATAAACGAGAACGCCGTACAAGCCCCTGGAAAATATGGCCTCTTTGATCTGAAGGCCGTTAAGCGAGCCAAGAAGTTTAAACTCCCCCTTATATTTGTTGACGGCACAAATCCCAAAGAAATCGCGAGAGCTATTGAGGGGGGGCACAACGGCACTGAGGTCCGCTAAAACTAGGCTGCTCCTCGGATTACCACGTAGTTTATCTTACACCATCCAGTGAAGCTGGGACCACAGTAAAAGCCTCAGCCTTGTAACAACTGATATGGCCATGGAAAACTGACTGATACTAATCTCCACTTATTATGAGATAGCCATCCTCATAGATATAGAGCCAAATCCTAGGCCCTTGAACCTTGTTAAAATATGGAATACATGACCTAGCCCTCTTCTCTATATCTTGACCCTCTGAAGCATCAATACCCAGAATCCGCCTTTCCCATGATTGATGTTCAACGAGAGGCGCGCGATTTATTGTTCCCGGGATTTTTCCAGTGAGTATGGATCTCAGTAATGCATATAACGTGAGGATAGATAATTTCACCATTCGCGGAGAATACCCCATGTCAAAGGAAGAGAATAGTTCCCTGACGAGATTCCGGTTCCAACGAATGCTGGAAATTCTGGAGAAGAAACAAGGCAGAGGCACTGAGCTCATCACGGTCTATATTCCCCCAGGGAAACAGATCAGTGAAGTGATGAACGACCTCCGCACTGAGTGGGGCACCGCTGGAAACATTAAGTCAAAGACAACCAAGAAAAACGTCCAAGATGCCCTCACCAAAGCGATGGAGCAGCTCAAGCTATATCGGAAGATACCTGAAACCGGCCTTGTCCTTTTCGCTGGAAGCATTGCGAGCGCCCAGCTTGGAGTAGGGGAAATGGAAACCCATGTGATCATTCCCCCTGAACCCATTGGTATCTACTACTACCGCTGCGAACATGAATTTATGTTAAAACCCCTCTTTGAGCTCCTGAGATCCGAGGATGCCTTCGGGATCCTGATTTTAGACTCCAAGGCAGCCACCTTCGCAATGCTCAAGGGGAAGAGGGCAGACATTATTAAGCACATTAGTTCGGGGGTAGCGGGAAAGACCCGGGCGGGAGGTCAGAGCGCTCGGAGGTACGAAAGACTCCGGGATATGCATCTCAACGAGTTCTTCACAAGGGTTGGGAAACATATAACTGAAATATTCCTCAACGCCCAAAATCTAAAGGGAATAATCGTGGGGGGACCGGGCCCCACTAAGGAGGATTTTCTCAAGGGGAACTATCTCCACTATGAACTCAAGGACCAGATCCTCACAACAGTTGACACGGGTTACACGGGTCGTGCGGGGGTCAAAGAGGTCGTGGAGCGGAGCCGAGAATTCATAAAGAACGTTAGGTTCTATGAGGAAAGGAAAATGGTCCAGAATTTCCTTTATAACGTGGGGCAGGAGACTGGTCTGGCTACCTACGGCGAGAAGGAGATCCTCCAAGCTCTTAAGGTAAGCAACGTCAGGACCCTTCTACTCAGCGAGGGGATCCGCAGGGCCATGTTAAAGTTGAAGTGTAGGGAGTGTGGTTACATCGAGACCAAGATAACGGACCTCGACAAGATGGGGGACTTCGAGAAGATAGGGGATCTAACCTGCCTTAGGTGTGGAAACGGGAGTTACGAGCTCATCGAAAAAGTGGATTTGTTCGAGGCATTAGTGAAGATGGCAGAAGGCGCTAAAGCTCAGATTGAGGTAATCTCTTCGGAGACCGAGGAAGGGGAAATGCTCTTCAAATCTTTTGGTGGAATCGCGGCAATCCTCAAGTATCGACAATTCGCATAATAAATGCAAGGAACCTGAGACTAACTATCAACAGAATCTGCTTTAGGTAAATGAAGGGGGGGAATGAAAATGGCGTTTATTCCTTTTGCACCTGAACAGAGAAGGAGAATCTGACGCCTTCGTAGCCCTCAATAGGATACTCTCCGCCCTCTTCTTCCTGGATCTCAACACTTTCCGACTTAAGGGTCGCAGCGATATCCTCAATACCCAAAACTAGGCTATCGGCCTTCTCAGCCTCTGAGACATAGATGAAGACCTGGTCTAGGGGCGCATTGAGAGAGATACCTTGTCGGTTCTTCTCCCTCCGGATGTCCCGAATCGCTGAGATTATCAGCTCCCCGTGAGCTTCCGACTTAAAGTCAACTAAGGATTCGTCTTGATCGGGCCATTTGCTCAAATGGATGCTGTCGCGTTCGCCTTTAGAGTACATTGTGCAGTAAATCTCTTCGGTTAAGTGGGGCATCACCGGGGCGAGGAGTTGTAGAATGCGCTTTACTGCATAATGGAGTGTCCACTGGGCGGCCGCCTTCTCTTCTCCCTCCCCATAAAGCCTGTGTTTCACCGCCTCAAGGTAGTGGTCACAGAAAACGTGCCAAACGAAGTTCCGAGTAGCATCAGCAGCGTTCATAAATCGGCACTCCTCAAACTCTTTTGTAGCCAGCTTCACCAAGTTTTCAAGTTTGGTCAATATCCATTTATCAACAAGCTCCAGCTGAGGTTTTTCCCCTTGCTCATAGTTTTCAAGCCTCATACTTGCGAAGCGACAGGCGTTCCAGAGCTTCCTGATAAACCTCCAGCCGTATTCTACGTCGGTCCATCTAAAGGGGATATCAGTACCCGTGCTCCCGCCTGTAGCAGCCCACATCCGGGCTGAGTCGGAGCCATATTTATCAAAGACCTCCGGAGTAGCAACGAAATTACCGAGACTTTTACTCATCTTGCGGCCGTCTCCCCCTAACACCATCCCGTTGATAAGCACTGAGTCGTAGGCGTTCTCCCCAAAGAGGGAGATGTGGCGTACCATGAGATAGTATGCCCAGGTCCTGATGATGTCCTGTCCGCTGGGGTGCAACGAGGCTGGGAATAGTTTCCGCCAGTCTTCTCTATCAGGCCACCCGGCGTGGATGGCGCAGGTGAGACTTGAGTCAAACCAGGTGTCCAGCACGTCAGATTCACCAATCCACTCAGTTTCACCGCACTCGCAGGTGTGCTCAGTAATGGTTACTCGAGGGTCGACGGGTAACTCCTCGGACTTGGCCAACCGGATCGTCCCACATCCCTTGCAGTACCAGGCAGGTATAGGAGTGGCAAACACTCTCTGCCTGCTCAGCACCCAATCCCATTCAAGGCCAGTAGCCCAGTCAATGAGCCTGTTACGCATCCAGTCAGGGAACCACTTAATCTCTTTAGCAGTCCGCACCACATCGTCCGTGAGACTCATTGTCCGCATAAACCACTGATCTGTAGAGACCACTTCTATCGAAGTATCACATCTCCAGCAGGCCCCCACCTCCTGAGTTATGCTCTCAATACCGTGGAGGAGGCCGAGTTCATCAAGATCGGCCACGATGGCCTTCCTTGCCTCCACGATCCCCATCCCATCGTACTTCCCAGCAGCATTAGTCAATATCCCCCTCTCATCAATGAGCTTGATCACAGGTAGCTTATATCGGGCCACGGCTACGACGTCAGCCTTATCCCCGTAGGTGCAGATCATCATAGAACCAGTGCCAAACTCAGGGTCAACCTCGGCGTTCGCGATAATGGGTACAATCCTTTGGGAATAGGGAAGCTTCGCCTCCTTACCCACAAGATGGTTAAACCGGTCGTCGTCAGGGTGCACCCCAATAGCCACGCAGGCTGGAATGTATTCTGGCCTCGTGGTGGCAATGAGTAGGTCCTCCCCCTCAATGCTAAAGGCAATGGTATATATCTTCCCGGTTCTGTTCTGCCGTTCTACCTCAGCGTCAGCAATCGCCGTCTCGCATCGGGGACACCAGTTAATGGGGTGATCTCCCTTGTAGATCATGTTCTTGTCGTAAAGAATAAGGAAGCTCTTCTGCACCTTCCGGATGTAATCAGGCTCCATGGTGCGGTACTCGAGGCTCCAATCAACACTGCACCCAAGGCGGATCACAGCTTCCTTCATGACCCCGATGTATTGCTCGATCCATACCTCGCAGAGGGCCCTGAACTGGTCAGGAGGCAGATCAGAACGCCTGATTCCCTTAGCTTTTTCCACAGCAACTTCTGTTGGGAGGCCATGGCAGTCCCATCCCTGGGGGAAGTTAACGTTAAAGCCTTGCATCCTCTTGAACCGGGCTCTCATATCAAAATAGGTCCAGTTGAGGACGTTACCCATGTGGAAGTTCCCGCTCGGATATGGCGGAGGCGTATCGATGCTGTATCTTTGTCTCGAGTTATCCTCCCAGTCGTATCTGTATATCCCTCGCTCCTCCCAAAGCGATTGCCATTTCTTTTCGTTTTCAATGAAATTTATCTTTCTTGGAAGTCTCTTCAATAGGTTCACTCCTTTTTTGCTGCGCACAATGATCCAGGATTCGAATACGAATAGTGGTACAACTGGGATTTATAACGGTGTCCGCATCGGCCCAAGTAGTATTGGGATATCCCTGGAAAATCCCTTCAGTTCTTTTACAGAGGAGCAACAAAGCGATACCCCATAAGCATCTCCTCAGGCTACAGATTAGGTGGAATAAGAGTGACAATAAAAACTTTGTTATAGAGCAAAATGAGACTTATGCATCAATGATACGAGGACTTTCGCACTTTCTAGAACTCCTGACTTCTATCCGATCACTAACGATCACCCTCATTCCGTCCTGAGCAGCCACCACGGGGATACCGGTCTCCTTTTCAATGTAGGTGGCCTCCTCTCCGGGCTCTGCGTTCAGCATTTTCATCCCGAAGTGGGTGAGGATTACGGCCCCAGGCTTAGCTTTCTCAACGATAATCCGCACCTCCTCTGTGTTGAGGTGGTATCTCAGATGTTCCCAACGAGGCCACATGGCACAGGCGATTAGTATCCGTAGGCCACGATATTGCTCGCTAAGGCCCTCGAAGAACCCCGTGTCTGAGGTGTAACCCACGTCACCGACCCCTGGAACCCTGATCCGAATCCCCACGCCTTCGGTCTCACTATGCCGAGCCTCCATGGCCTCCAAAACAAGACCATCGATCCCGAAGGAACGGCCAGACTTCATTGTCTCCACCGTTGCCGGGAGGTTTGAGTGGTACCTGGAGACGCCTCTGTCATAGTCGGAGTTTCCTATGAGCACGCTCTTTGGGGCTGCGAAGAGCCCCCGCTTTGTTCTGGTCCCGTGACTCATGGCTTCAATGAGGACTTCTGCATCAGTGTAGTGGTCGGGGTGGCAATGGGTAACTACGATCCCTTCAAGATTCTGGGGGTCGAGGCGGGCCAAGTTTGAGTATACGAGGGCTCCTGGGCCAGGATCAACGTGAACGTGGGTCTCTCCGTGGACGAGTAGGATTCCTGCAGTCCTGCGTTTCTGGGTAAGCATGGAAAAGCGGCCGCCGCCTGTTCCAAGGAAATAGATGTCAAGTGGCATCAACGGTAATACCGTAAAAGGAGTACCCGAGGGTTTAAGCTATGCCTAAAATGAGACGAATCTACTTGGCTTCAATCTCGGGTTCATCGTTCCAGCCAACGAGGCCCAGAGAGCATGCGCAGGTATCCAGCTCCTTGAGGCTGGGCATTGAATCCATATGGATCTCGCACATCAGCCTCTCACTCCTGACGGAGAGGCAGGCCTTGCAAAGCTTCATAAGGAGCATATCCGCTGGAGACTCCTTGTTGACCATATCCCTCGCAATATCGGTGATGATCCCCATCACCTTATCAGATCTTTTTATAAGACCCGAGGCCTCGTCTCCCCTTGTCCCTTTTAGGTACTGAGTGACCGCTGCGGGGGTGACATCCATCTTCCTCGCGATGTCAGCTTTCTTGAGGCTGAAGTCCTCGAATAGTTCCTTAGCTACCTCTACCCGGAGGGCAGGAAGGATGTATTGGACCACCATCATGCAGGGGGGCTTCATTTCACCTGAGATTACTGAGGTAAAGCTTATATGTTTAACGCCGTTAAGAAAAAAACGGTTTAATATCGGAGTAGTTGAATGGTCATCGCCAACAGCATCACTGACCTGATAGGAGACACTCCCCTCCTCAGGATCAACGGGATCACGGGACCCTGCGATGCAGAGGTTATAGTCAAGCTAGAAAGCTTCAACGCCGGCGGCTCTATCAAGGACAGGATTGCAAAGTACCTCATCGAATACGCTGAAGCTGCTGGATCCCTCGACAAGGATAAGACAATTCTCGAGGCGACCTCGGGAAATACGGGCATCGCCCTAGCCATGATCGCCGCGGCTAAGGGATACAAGATAACAATCGTGATGTCCAAGAGGACTAGCGAAGAAAGAAGGAAGCTCATTAGGGCATATGGGGCCGACCTGGTACTCAGCCCAGCAGAGAGGGGGACGGGGGGGGCCATTGAGATGAAGCGAAGCCTTTTGGAGGAGAACCCAGAAAAATATATAGACATCAACCAATTCAGGGACCCCGCTAACATCCTGGCCCACTACCAGACCACGGGGCAGGAGATAATCAAACAGACAGGCGGGGATTTTAACATGGTCGTCACCGGCATAGGCACTGGGGGAACCGGCGCGGGGATCTCCTTGAGAGTAAAAGGATTCAAACGATCCATCCAAGTAATAGGAGTCACATCCAAAAAGGGCAGCTCCATCCCAGGGCTGCGGAATCCCAACGAGCCTAACCCGACCCAGCTATTCCGGCCAGAAGGATTCGACGAGATCGTAAGTCTTTCTGATGATGACCACCCCGCTGTGAAAGCCGTAGCAAGGGGAGCTGCAAAGGAAGAGGGCTTACTGGTGGGGATGAGCGCAGCAGCAATTCTCCACATTGCGCTGCAAAAGGCGAAAAGTCTAGGAAAGGGAAAGAAAATAGTCGCTATACTTCCCGATGACGGGATGAAGTATCTAAGCACCGATTTCTATAGCAGCAACTTGCCTCAGTCAGACTGAGGCAAGTTTTCCAGATGGCCCCGATCCCGCCTAGTCGGATAATAATTTAAAAAGGGGATTGATATCAATGGTTGTACGGCTGGGCCCGTGGCTTAGGATGGTTAAAGCGTTCGACTGATAATCGAAAGATCATGAGTTCAAATCTCATCGGGCCCACCACTCCTCAAGTTCACTTTACAAGCTTTTTTTAGTTTATTGGACGCGCGCGAAAAACAGGCTTAGTGCTCAAGAATCCCCAATCCAAACAAACTTTATAAAATTAGTAAAACATAACCCAAAAAGGTTCTGTACATTTCAGTAGACTGGTAAAAGAAAAAGAACAGATAAAATAAATTCTTGCCGTGAAGAGACTAAATCTCCGTGTTTTTATCTTTTTTATCTATATCTCGCTCGTGTGAATCAAGCGTAACGCCTGCTTTCTCTAGAGAGTTCTTAGGGGTACTCAACCATTCGAGAACTTTATCAACAGTTCTTACAACCTGCGGCACAAAGTCTTTGTATGGACCTATCTGGTTTTTCATCTGAACTAAGATCTCCTTGACTTGCACTTGTCTTTCCTCTGAGGGATAGATTAGATATCGCTCTACTTCTTCCAAGGCATTAATGGCGTCAGTGACCATCTGTCCGTACCATTTATAGCTCTCGAGAACCCTTTTCGACTCCTCTAAGTCTTTTTTGAGCTCATCCTTCATCAGTATCACACATCAAACTTGAGGGTTTTAGAATATTGTGTATTATCTCACAAGACTTTAGTCGTTATTGTGTGTGTTTGAGTTTTTTATCACACGCGTTTATTCTCTCTAATATGTATATAGGTTCTTTGAATTAGATTGATTTATTCGAAAAAGTGGTTGCTTTTAAGCCTCTTTTTGTGTTTAAACGTTAGAACCTTGAGGTTGAATTTCAAAATGTTCTGCGTCGCACATGGTCTAGGAGCGGGATGGAGGGCCACGTGCCACTTCTGGAGGTCAATAGGACTTATAGTTTGACTTTATCGGGTGCGCATCATTATTGAGACTATATTAAGATACCCTAAAACAGGCTTGTGACCTGCGCCAAGTAGGTCGCGTGCGCGCCACAGGCCCACCTTGTTCGGGTCTACATTGCTATATAACGCGCGCGCATGAACTGAATCAGTAAGATGAAGACATCGTTGACAGGCGTAGGCACTTTATGTCTCCGTCCCAGTTCGCTTATCTTTCCGTTTAGGAAATCTATCTCGGTCTTCCGTCCCTTCATGATGTCCTGGCACATCGATGAGAGATTAGAGTAAGAGGCTGCAGCCCTTGAGATCTCCCCCTCTAAATCACCATCGAGGTTGACTCCTTCCCTTTCGGCGACCCTTATACACTCATCCACGATGCTCTTCCTGACCTCCCTCAGACCATCGACCGCTATCTCCGTGCTGGGCATACAGAACAGGGCGCTGAGGGGATTGATAACGCAATTCATAGTTAGTTTCCTCCAAATCTCTGTGTCCATCCGCTCTGATAGCCGGACCTGAAGGCCGCACGAAGTGAAAAGCCGCTCTATCTTTTCACTTTTGGCTGTCTTGGGAAGCACGGTGTCTCTGACCAACTTAACCTCGATCCGCCCAGGGGATAGAAACTCCACCCCAGTTGAGACAAGCCCCCTTATCACATCAACCTCCGGGCCAACTAAAGCTTGAACCAGGTCCTCATTACCAAGACCGTTCTGCAAAACCAAGATTGTTGTATTGGACCTAAGGACTCCCCTGATTTTATTAATTGTTTTCTCTATGTCATAGGCCTTAGTTGTGAGAATTATTAATGAGTCCCCTAGGTTGCCTCTGATCTCAGTTGAGACGTCTAAGTCAAAGACCCCATCGATCGCCCCAGTAAGTTCCAAGCCCCGGGACTTAATGGCATCAATATGTCTCTGCCTGCCTATGAGGAGGACGTCCATTTTCCGTGAGAGCATGTAGCCGTAATAACTGCCTATAGCCCCAGCTCCCAGGATAATGACTTTTGTAAAACCTGATATTTTAACGGTCGTTAAACTTCAAATACCCCCTCTTTTTATGAATGCTCCCCTACCATCTCCAGCATTAACTTCATCAAGATTGAGCACCTCGTTAATATAGGCGTCTATGATCCCTCAAAGTACGAGCTTTGAGCTTATAATGGAAAAAAGTTCCTAAAAAAAACTATTGCGCGCGATGGTGTAATTTGTCACTATAACGTGTAAAAATACATCACATGATTGTTCTCTTAAAGCCAGGGTATTTAATCTAAGGTCTAACTCCGCATTTTAACAAAAACTCCCTGCGTACACTAACATTTAGAAGAAAAAATTATCTTTTTTAAGACCTTTACAATCTTTCTCGTAAGAGGCGCGCGCCGGGTCTTTGTCAGATCTCGGCGATTTTAGGGTCACGAATGTAGAGCCCTGTTACGGCTAAGGACATCAGGATGGTGAAGACAAGGAAAAGCCAAGGATATATGGGGTTCACAGCGTAGAGTATCCCCCCTGCGACTGAGGCGACCATTAAGGGGATGGTTATTAGGAACCCCACCCCTGGCCCCCCAGTCCCTCCCCCTGTAGCCCCAACGATAACCGTGCCCCTCCCTAAGGCAGCCATCACTCTCCCACGGATGTCTCGGGGAACATAATCTGCCATGAGTGCTGAACAGGCGGGGATGAAAAGTACGTTGGAAACCCCAACGGCGAGGCGGATCGCCAGCACCTGGTAAAAGCCTCGGGCGAAGACGAACATAGGAATAGATATAATAGAAAAAAGGAGTGAAGCCATTAGGGACCTGGCCCTACCATACTTGTCCACCAATACGCCGGCGGGGATGTAAAAGACGACCTTAAGGGCGCCCTCGATGAAAAGGATCAGCCCCCAATCCACTGTGGAAAGTCCGATCTCCTCCACAACGTACACCACCCAAAAGCTTGACGCGACACCGTTGGCCATAAACCCGAGGACCATCACTACCCCCAGAGCCTTTAAGGGGGCGGGAAGCTGTCGCAGCATCAAGGGTATCCCTCCATAGACATCCCTAAAGATCTGGGAGACGCTCAAGCGAGGGCCCATTTCGACTTCCCTGGCGGTCTCATCGAGGAATCTGAGATTGATAGTGGCCCCCGCGGCGCCAGCCCCAGCTAGGAGCGCATAAAGGATCCTCATCCCTGGAGCGGTATCATAGATCTGGAGCACGAGGGCCGCGATGTAAGGGCTAAACATCCCTAGGACCGAGGCTATGGTGGTCATGGTCGCGACGCCGATCCCCCTATTCTCAGGGGCCAAAGAGTCCGCAATTATCGCGGAGGTGGGAGGGAACTGGAACACCATGAAGCCCTGGAGGAAAGCGCCTAGTGCAATCCACTCCCAGCTTGGCGCGAAGACGTAAAGCATCATTGTCGCAGCTGAAAGGTACCCTGCTAGGGCGATGAGAATCTTTCTCCCGGCCCTATCAGTGAAGTAACCTGCCAGGGGGAACATAACTAGGCCGGCAAGAGGGCGTAGGGAGTTGATTATCCCGATCTGGGAGGACCCCCCGCCTAGAGCAAGGACATACAGGCTGGCGTATGGGAACACCATGCTCCTGAAGAACCTGCCTAGGACTTGGGTCATAGTGAGGACTGCAATATTCCCGGTCATAAAGCTGAAACGATTTTGGATCCCTAGATGTTCCCCCATAAAACCAACTGTCTTTCTTCGCGTTATCTAGCTAACCCACGGGGAAATCTTATAATGGTTATGAGTGCGCTTCCATCACTTCTCTCTTTTCATTGATGGAGTAATTGCCAGAACCATCTCTTTTGTTAGCACTTCCATAAGCTCTTCCGTTGAGAGAACGTCTAGATCGATACCCATCATCTTGTAGAGACCTTTCATATAGTCTCTATGTTCATCAATGTACCTAAATAACAACTTACTGCCATTTTGACCTGATACTTGTTCAGATTTAGCTTTAAACCGTCGTCTACCTATTTGAACGTTGAAAACAGGATTGACCTTAATGTTCTTTACCCAATCAGCTCCAGCCCCATACGCAGAGGAGACATAGTAGACATCTTTCTCCAAATCATGTTCTAGCACATCAACGAGCACAGAG
>PBSW01000076.1 GCA_002726865.1 Candidatus Bathyarchaeota archaeon | reverse complement strand
TGGCGGTAATGATGAAAGGAAGCCCAATTACGGCGCTGAGGATTAACATTCCTAGGATTGAGCCTACTCCAAAAAGAAGGATGTAGGTTATGCCAGCAGTAATCGATTCAACTGTCGAAAGAACAAGTAACATCAATGCACCGCTTCCAGCTATTCCATGAACCATTCCTAGTATGAATGATCGGTGAATATGATGATGCGAGTCTCCTTCCTTATGAGAGTGTAGATGAATGTGTGTTTGGTCTCCGTGGCTGTGATGGTGTAAGTGGATCTTCACAGTAACAGCTGAACGGAGGACGAGTACACCGAGGAGAAGAATTACTACTCCTACTAGAAATTCAAAAGAGAGAATTAGCTCTTGGGGAATTGAAATGCTAAGGAAAAGGACGATGATCCCTACGAGGAAAAGGGTTGCAGTGTGGCCGATACCCCAAACTATCCCTACAAGTGATGATTTCCACAATTTCTTCTGTTGGCTGACGACTGCTGACACAGCAACTACGTGATCTACTTCTAGTGCATGCTCTAATCCAAGTGCAAACCCAAATCCCAGGACAAGTCAGATTGGCACGTCGGCCAAAGATAACACCACAATTAATTGATTGCATGTTAAGTCTTACTGAGAATTCTTCTCTTGCGTGATTATCCAATCAGTGCAAGAACTGTTATTCCAACAACTACCAGGAGTCCGCCAACAATCACTTTTGAATTCACCAATTCTTGACGGCGGATGAATAGATATGCTAAGAAAAAGGTGATCAGTATGTTGGCGTTCAAGATGGGCGCGACGAAGACGACTGGTGCTAATCCCAAGGCCACGAATTTCGCGATCTGTCCGCTGGTAGCGAAGATTGATGAGTAAGTGATGAATTTGATAGAGTTGCGGTCTAAACCTAGAAGTCTATTCCTAAATCTCCCAACTAGCGAGAGGGGAGCTAGGACCATGAGTGCAAAGGAACTCGCGATAAAGATTCCCAAAACTGGTACTCCACTCTGTAGAAGGCTAACGCGAATCATCAGAGGAAGTACTGCGGAACCTGTCGCTCCGAGAATTAGATACATGAGTCCTCTATAGAACTTCTGTCTCATCACGGCAGTTCCTTCTTTCTGATGTCCAGAAGATTCGCTGAATGAAACCAGGAATACACCTGCCATGACAACGATGACTGAAATGGCAATTAGCAGAGTGATCCCTTCTCCGATGAATAACACAGCTAAGAGAACAGCTAACGCCGAATCCATTTTGACTATTGCTATTGCTCTAGAAGCCCCGAGTATTCCAATACCGGCATAATAGAGGCCTCTCGTAAACACAAACTGTAGGATGCCTACTGTAGCGAAGAGCTGAATAACAATAGGATCTAGTGTTGTGAGTTGCCAGATCTCACCCGTCAAAAGAGCAATGACACCCGAGATCGGGATCGCGAAGAGCAATGTGATGACTAGACTGGAATAAAGATCCGCTTTGACTAGCGACTTTCTAACCGAGACATCTCGGGAGCTAAAGAAGAAAGATGCCAGTAAAGCAAGTGCCAGGGCAATCTCTACCATTTGCAAATGTTCTCCTTAGATGACTTCATTAGTCTATCTTACAAAGAATTCTAACTGACTCTATTCTTATCATCGATAGATGGTTGTGTAATGGGATATGTCAAGCTCGAAGGCATGAAATTGGGATCTCTATTCTGTCTAAACTTACTCGTGAAATATCCAATGTAAGCTCTTTCCGTCTATAGGTGCGGTTTTGTTATTGTTATCGAAGAATTCTTTATTCTGATGAGATAATCATCCTCTCCACAGACCGATTCCTAAGCCTACTAGAAACGAACTTGATGAATATGGTAACGCATCCAACGCCCCTTGTCCTGTTGTTATCAATTGAGGTAAGAGCAGCATTGCTTTATCGAATACGTCGACAAGTGTAAGACTGAGTATTCCCATTCCAACCAAAACGGCGACAAGTGCAACAATTCCTAGGACTAGCTTTATGGTGCGTTTTACCATTGCTCCAACTAGTATTCCCACTACAAAGGGAATTGCAATAGGTACAAGCCAAGCTACTTGTGGTGGAATGTCCAGCAAGGAAGTAAATTTGTCACTTCCAGAATATAAATCCTTTAGTTATGTCTTTGCATAAGATATTTCCTGTTAGTTGGGGCATTGTTAATTTACCGCGGATGAACAGTGTTGGATTTACAGATGCAATTACTAAAGCGCATCATAGCTAGGATGACTGCTTACTTCATTTCACTTTTGATCATGTTGCCCAACGTAAGCTATGATCCTTGGCGTACAATGGTGCTTATTTTCTCTGCCCTTGTTACAGCGATCATTTGGTACTTTCTAGCACGTTTATCGTGTCGTAGAATTTTTGGTATATATCGGGGAATTAGAACGAGGATCGGTGGGAGTCGAACATACTCTCTGGCGCCCCCTGCTGTCAGCAATACAAAATCAGTCTTCAAAAGGAGCCTACAGGCATTTCTTTTCGCTTTTGCGATTATCTTCATTGTTGGAAGAGAATTTGACAGCCTCGAGCTTGGTTCTTTCAGTGAAGCCTCTACTACTTTGATAGCTCTATCCTCTATCGCTTTCATAGCCTTGCCTTTTCTCACATTTCTTCTTCCAAGTATGTGGGGTATTGCAGATGTTGGCCTTAGAGAGGTCGATCAGAAAGAAATGCTTGCCACGAATCCCGGCCAAGAAATATTGTCATATACTAGAATCCTTACAGGTCTGGGCGCGATAGTATCCCTTGTTCTCCTTTTTGTTCCACTTTTCACCAACCTTGGCTATCTCTTCGGGCTTGGAACTGGGATCGGATTAATAGCTACGGTTAATTACGCTCCAACCCTCTTGGCCACACTCCTATATCATGACCTGCTCCACTCTAGATTAGTGAAGAGGTTCCGAGGGAGGCTGGAAGCAGAAAAAGTCACACGACTAAAGGAAATTGTTCTAGGAGAGGATTTGGTCCATCAATCATTAGACGACGAAGTTGCCTAACAATCTCCGTACAAAGACTAACATGCTTAGCTGACTTGAAATAATTGTAAAAGGCTACTGCATCCACTTTTCAATTCTTAGCTGCGTTCTATGGTAACGCAGAACCTCACTCACTCTAATCCATCTTTGGATCGGCAGAAGAAGTCTAGGGGACAAAAGCGTCAGGGCTTCCTCCATGGTACTGGTCCTAATGGGTTCGGCCTTGAGTGCCTCGCGGCAGAGCTCCCGAAAGCGCCATACTCCAAGAGGGATCCAGTTATCTGATACTTCTAGGAAGACCACTGCTCCTGCTTGTTTCCGAATTCTAGTCAGGTACTCGAGAATAGGAAGTCTTGTAGCATGGTACGCGCCCAATAGATTTCGGGGGTAACTAGACCTTCCTTTTGTGAGCTCAAAGTCATTTACTGGTTGGGAATTCGGAGATCGGAGCCAGGCCTCAAGAGCTTCGAACATCCACATTGACGGAAGCAAGAGCACTTGAACATTATTAGCTAAAGCAGCAGAACCGAAGACTTGGAATTCACTTAGGCTTGGATAATTCAGGACTTCACGGCGGAGTTCTTTACCGAGAATGTCATCTACAGCTGTAATACTCCATTCGGTTGGTACCAATCGCCTTTGAGACCCTCGGCCCAGCAAACCTATACTCAATAATCGGGTTAGGTGTTGTTGGGGGATTCCTGATCGATGGAGTTTTACTATCCCATCTTGAGCCTGGAGGTCTTTATCAGATACGGCTGCATCGACTGGTCCTGGAACTCTAGGATTCTCAGCTAGTACGGCCTTAGTCATTGGTCCAGACGGACCGATAGGTGCTAGGCGTGGCATGAAAATAGCTTCCAAATTCGGTCTCTTGCTCAACCAGACCTCAGTTTCAGTCGGTTGATCGGCCATTACCAGTTCTTGAACTACCTGCAGCATCCGATTAGGAGCTTTGGCCGAGGCGACCGTCATTGGCGCTTTCCCCATGAAGAGTGATAGTCGATAGCGCAAAAGTTCATCGAAGGTCTTGTGTAGCCACTGTTCTGGTGCGTCCATGATGGACGCGTCGTCGCATTGCGTAAATGGTGGAACTAGAGGGCCTGTAGATACCTTGGGATAGCCCCATTGGCCGACGAAGATGGCAGGGGGAGATGGTCCGCTCAGATTTGTGGTTTTCATTGCTCTATTGTCTTCTATCCACCTCCTCAAACCGCCAAGAAAGGGACATGTTGTCATTCTACACAGTGAGGGCGCTCCATTGCATACATTGCAAAATGTATCTCTAGCTCTCTCAATTCCAGCTGGCTTGTAGAGCTTTAGCTGGTGCAAACCCGAGTTATTGATAGAACTGCAATTGATATATTTGGTTACAATCGATCGGCGATCCTAGTTGGCAATTCCTATCATCGATATGACTTGTCATATCTGCTAATTCAAAAAAATCCTGAAATAGGCCAGTGTCCCTTACCAATAATCGAGTAAGGCGAATAGAAGAATTTTATGGGCGCGCGTGATTCGATCACCTCTACCAACGCGTCGAGTATTGTTCGAAATGATAATGCTATCTTAGTTGGCGCTCAGGCAATACGGACTTTCGGGTTCGCCTATCTAACAATAATCCTCCCTGTTCATCTAAGTCGTCTTGGCTTTGATCCAATAACCATCGGTCTGGTCTTTACTGCTACCATTGGCGGTAGCGCTTTCCTCACTTTCACACTTGGAATAGTTGCGGACCAGATCGGCCGTAAGAAAGTGCTAATAATTCTCTCACTGTTAACCGCGATCTCGGGCGCTCTCTTCGCGTCCTCAGTCGAACTGTTAGTCATACTTGTTGCAGCAATGATAGGTGGTGCCGGAGGTCCAGGAGCAGGAATTCCTGGCGGTGGCCCATACGTAGCTGTCCATAATGCACTACTGGCAGGGAAGGCCTCTGATGAGAAACGAAATATGATTTTTGCAGTGAGTTCTGCAGCGTCGTCACTTGCTGCGGCAATAGGCTCACTCTTCAGTGGAATGTCTGATGCTCTTCAGATATTTCCAGGGTTCGATGACCTTGGAGCTCGTACTGCCCTTTTCATATTTATAGCGATCCTTGGACTAAGTACTGCCGTTCTCCTTATTCCTGTCCGGGAAGTACGCGTACAAAACCAAAAGAGGAGTATCATTCCTAGACGATCCTTAGGAACTACTGGTAAGCTTTCCTTGGTCAGTGGATTCGATGGCTTGGGTACGGGATTTCTCTTGACACCGGTAATCGCATACTGGTTCTTCATCCGTTTCGATGTCAGCATAAGCACCCTTGGAACCTTCTTCTTTCTCTTTTCTCTATCAACTACTTTGGCCTACTACATAGCTGTTAGGCTTGCGCGTTACTTGGGCTCAGTGAACACTATTTTCTTCACTCATATGCCCTCAACTCTGATCCTGTTCCTGTTACCGTTTGCACCCCGATTCGAGATTGCAGCTGCTCTTCTCATCCTTCGGCCTATGATATCGCAGATTGATGTCCCCCTTAGACAATCCTACATGATGGCTATCTCTGATCCTGAGGAACGAGCATCAGTGGCTGGAATTGCGGGGATGTCTAAGACTGTTCCTAGTGCCGTAAGTCCACCAATTGCGGGATATTTCATTCAAAATCTCACACTAGCATTGCCATTCTTTGCGGGAGGGATTCTGCAAATGACTGCTGACATCCTCTTCTATGCCTTCTTCAGAAAGCACAAGCCCCCAGAAGAGTTGAATCGATCGAAAATATTGAAAAAAGGCGACCATCGCTAGATTAGAGATCTATGGAAGTCTGTCTGACATGAGCTAGATGCTCAATGCGATTGGTCGAACCCATGATGCAGTAGCACCGCGAAACTTGAGGGGGAGACAGACGAAGAGAAACTCGTAGCACTTCGCGGTCGAGAGGGGCTCTAGATTCTTGTTTTCGATGATGTAAATTCCTCTCTGAGCCAGGAGGTATTCGTGAGCAAAATGGGTTCTTTCGTGTTTTGGTGGAGCTGCATATGTATGATCCCATCCAGTGTTGTCACAACCAATCACTGACACTCCCTTGTCAGCTAACCACAGATCGACTTCTTTTGAGACTCCAGCTGCTCTTAGGTATTTGTGATGATCTGTCATCCAAAATTGATCGTACCCTGTCCTTGCAAGAACAGTATCTCCTTCTTTTATCTCGACACCCTGTGACGAGAGACATTCTTGCATGTCTTCTTTAGTAATCTCATAGCCCTCAGGTAAGGCATCTACGCCTTTAATGGCGGGGGCATCAATGAGGATTCCGCGGCTCGTGATAAGGGGGATGAGTTCCGCCCCATGTACTGTATAGCCATCTTCCCTTTGAATCTCCGAACTTACCTCGATTCCTCCATATAACTTCCCTTCATAAGCACAATGGCAAAGTGCGTCTATATGCGTCCCTACGTGGTCAGTGGAGTTGATTTGACCGGAGGTTGCAGAAAGTGGAACTCCTGGATGCGTATGGCCGTGGCTACCAGGCTGGCCCGTGGGCTTTTCACCATGTCGGCGATGAAGAAAGTAGTGATATCCGGGGGTCTGAGACATAAAGTACGGCATGCCATTATAACGGACTTGCTCTAGATCGTAGACCTTGGCACTAGAGATCGAATGGATCAGGTCTGATAATTGTGATTCGGAGTACATTAACGTACTCGCTTGTGACACGCATAAAAAGCATTGTAACTTTCTGGTTGGTCTATCCAATCTACGTTTTTACTTGTGACATCAGCCGACTTGAGTCAAACACGAATGGGCTATTATCCATCAACTTTCTGAAGAACAAATATCGGTAGGTTTAGAAGTACGCAGAGCTCGATACGACAAAATAGATGAAAATGTCGTCTATTCTTCGGCAACGTCCAGCGGCTGAAATTGGTCGTGAGCCATCACCTAGAAGTGTAATGAAACGTAATAATATCTCGAACAGAGAGTGATAGGTGAATACGCGATGCAGCGGGGGATCAAACGGAGGATCAAATGTACTGAGCCTGGAAATGCTCCGAAAGTCACGCTTCTCTCTCACAAGCTCGCAGTTGATACTCCTGCGTTTGCTTTAGGACCAGGGATGCAAGTCACTCCTCTAAAAGAAATTTCAAAGGGAGAAAGCAGTAACAGCTATAGTATATCTTTCTCTAATCATTTAGGTACGCATGTAGATGCTCCTAACCATTTTGACCCAAAGGGCCGCAGAATTTCTTCATACGGTCCCGAGAATTTTATCTTCTCGCGGCCGATCCTTTTCGATCTACCAAAGGAAGAGTCTCAGCTTATTCGCATCGAAGATCTGGAACAGCGAGCAGAAGTAATAGAAAAAGCAGATCTTCTTCTATTGCGCACTGGCTTTCAGCGGTACCGGAGAGTAGATCCAAAAAAATACGCCACCAGAAATCCTGGGATTTCAGCATCTGGGGCTGAGTACATTGCAAGAAGCTTTCCGCGTCTCCGGGCGATAGGTGTGGATACTATCTCTATTTCTGCCGTCGAACACAGGGAGGAAGGACGAGAAGCTCACCGAAACTTGCTCCGAGACAGAGACTATTTCATCATCGAGGATATGGACCTTGCACAGTACCCTAAGAATGTAGGTCGAATCCTAGCTTTGCCTTTGTTTGTCGAGGGAATCGACAGTGCTCCATGTACTGTCATAGCTGAACTGGCTTGATTAGGTAATGGTGCTAGACACCACCAGCAGATATGACTGTATTAGGGATTCAATAAATAGCGAGAAAGAGTTACTGATAAGGCGGAAGAGAGACTTTTGGATAGGACTGACCTCGGGATACTCGGCCTTGGGGTCATGGGGGAGAATCTTGTTGTCAACCTTGCCTCACGAGGTTTCCGTGTAACAGTTTACAACCGGACGCCCGAACGCACTCGACAATTCGTCTCTCGTACTAATCGAGATCAAGAGATCAACGCTACATTTTCACCACAGGAATTTGTGGACTCATTAGAGTCGCCAAGAAAAATATTGGTGATGGTCCAAGCTGGAAACGCTACCGACGCAGTTCTCAAACAGGTTAGTCCCTTTCTTTCTAAGGGAGATGTGATGATGGATGGGGGGAACTCGTTCTTTAGAGATACACTCAGAAGAAGTGCATGGATGAAGAGGCAGGGGATAAATTACATTGGTCTTGGTATTAGCGGAGGTGAAGAAGGCGCTAGAAAGGGGCCTTGTATCATGGCTGGGGGGCCACGACACGCATATGAGCAGGTGGAACCCATCCTGGAAAAGATCGTTGCTCGCGTTGATGGTGAACCATGCCTAGCCCTTTTGGGACCGTCTGCAGCAGGCCACTTTGTGAAAATGGTACACAATGGTATAGAATATGCTCTGCTTCAGTTGATCGCTGAAACCTATGATATCCAGGCAGTGGGTCTGGGGCTACATGAGAGAGAAATCCAGAGGTTTTTCATGAGTTCGAATGAAGCGGAACTTGGCTCATATTTGATGGAGATTACTTTAGCTGTCCTTGCAGAGCGGAACCCTGGCACCAATGATCCACTCTTGGGGGTAATTCTGGATAAAGCAGCCCAGAAAGGGACCGGTGCTTGGACATCTCAGACAAGTATGGAGCTTGGCGTTCCTGTTCCTTCCATAGATTCTGCTGTAGCTGCACGAAATATTTCGGCGTATAAAGACGAGCGAGTATTAGCATCTACACGTTTGACTAGTCATCCAAGTCGGAATGGAGCTGTAAACTTAGAAAAGATGTTGATCCGTTTACATGATGCGCTTACGTGCTCATGGCTAGTTTCCTACGGACAGGGATTTGCGTTGATAAAGAGGGCTTCAGACGAATACGGGTACAATACGGATCTTTCTGAAGTTGCTCGAATTTGGCGTGGAGGATGTATTATCCGTTGTAAACTTCTGGATAAAATTAGATTCGCCCTTGGAGATGACGCTGATTTACCCAATCTGTTACTAGATAATACCTTGGCAGAGATGCTTCGCCAAGGACAACAGAACTGGCGTCTGGCAGTGAGTGATGTCAAGCACCTTGGAGTCCCTATTCCATCCATGAATGCATCACTGGACTACTATGACAGTTATAGACGGCATACACTTCCTGCAAATCTGATACAGGCTCTAAGGGATTACTTTGGAGCTCATACGTATGAGCGAGTAGATAGCAAAGGCCAATTTCACACAAAATGGCCTACGTCCTAGATGATTGAGATCCGTTAACAACGGTAACTAAATGGTAATACATGAAAGGCAATTGACCAGTAAGTAATGCCGCTGCTCTCTTGTCTATGTCGAAATCTACCACCGGAATAACCTGAGAACCAGATAATCTAACAATCCTTTACTGGAACAAACTTTATAGAAACTTGTGTGATTTTTTTCATGCGAAGAAGCTTGTCGATCGGAAGAAAGGTCAAAGATCCCAATTTGATGTCTGACAAGGGATCTCTGGTTGACTCATTCGGTCGTGTTGCTGCTAAGCTACGGATCTCAGTAACCGATCGGTGTAACTTCCAATGCAACTTCTGTATGCCTGTTCACCCTGTCTGGCTACCTCATGACGAGATACTATCATTCGAAGAGATCACAAGGCTTTCAACCATCTTTGCCAAGATGGGAATAAACAAGATTAGACTGAGCGGTGGCGAGCCGACTATGCGGAAGGACGTGGAGAAGCTAGTTCGAATGCTTGTAGGCGTCCCAGGGATAGAATCAGTGAATATGACAACAAATGGTTTTCAGCTCGTCGATAAGGCTGCAGTACTCAAAGAGAATGGTCTACGGGGAGTAACAGTGAGCCTTCATACTCTAAAATCTGACAGATTTGACGAGATAACCGCCACACGAAACAACTTCGACAGGGTTCTCGACGGAATAAAGAAGGCAAAAGAAGTGGGCTTGAAGATGAAGATCAACTGCGTCGTAATCAAGGGCTATAACAAAGACGAGATTATTGACCTTGCTAGACTGGCATATGAAGAGGAGATTACTATGCGTTTCATCGAGTTC
>PBSW01000075.1 GCA_002726865.1 Candidatus Bathyarchaeota archaeon | reverse complement strand
TTCTTACTTAATCTTTAGGATGAATTACAAGATTATCTTGAAAAGTACCTTATTCCATATTTAGAACAGGTGTCATTCTCTAATTAAGAGAAAAGTACGTTTCGCGCGCAAACGCTATACAGCGTTTTACATTACTATCTAATCATGGGGCACTCTTTCCGTTTATCACCTGATGAATACTCCGAGAAAGACCTAAACGAATTGGAGGAAAAGATTGGAGTTCGTTTCCAAGACCAGGTGCTTCTGATTAAAGCGGTCACCCGTAGTGCCTATGTAAAAGAGGTTAAGGACAAGCAACCAGATTCAGAAAGAGAGGACAACGAGAGGCTAGAGTTCCTGGGTGACAGCGTCCTCGAGCTTGCTGTTAGGCATTACTTATATGAAAAATACGAGGAACCGGAGGGCATCTTGTCGAAAAAGACCGATGATCTAGTGTGCGAAGATAATCTAACGAGGGTTGCCGATTGTTTGGATCTGGGGAAGTACCTCTTTCTTGGCGGAACAGAAGTGTCGGATGAAAAGGGGAAACCGGCTATACTCGCTGATGCTCTGGAGGCTATTATTGCGGGCGTTTACCTTGATCAGGGACTCTGTAAAGCGGTAGAGGTTGTGGAAAAACTGATACTCCATACGAATGTATAAAAAAAAAGGTGTTTGCGGGTGATATCTCCAGCTATAGGAGGGTTTGAATCCCACCCCCCGCACTTTTGGATAAACCCTCCTACCTTCGTTTCCGGAAGTCTCTCAATGGTGAAAAGCCGTGGCCCCTTTGAAGCAGTATTTCAGCAGTTAGTCCGTCGCTAGACGAGGTCGCAAGCCTCGGGGGGCATCCAGTGGGCGTCCTGCCCTTCCCACTTTACGTTGCACCCGATGGGGTTAGTGAGGGGGACGCTCACCGGCTTCCCCGAGGTGTGCTCCTCGAGGGCCCTGTCCAGGTCGAACACCGTCGATTTCGAGGACTCTCGGGGGTTGTCGATGGCGCGTCCCGTGTAGACCAGCTTGCGCTCCCTGTCGAAGACGTAAAAGTGTGGCGTCCTCAGGGCGCCGTATTCCTTGGCGACCTCCTGGGATTTGTCCCTGAGGTAGAGCCAGGGGAACCCGTGCTCCTTCATGCGTTCCACCATCTGGGGGAATCCGTCCCCGGGCACGGTCTTGATGCTGTTGGAGTTAATCCCCACGAACCTGACGCCCTTGAGCGAGTACTTCTCCACTGTCCCCCGGGTCGCCTCGTCTGATCCGATGACGTAGGGGCAGTGGTTACATGTGAAGAAGACCACGAGGGTCTCATCGTCGAGGTCGCCGAGGCTGTAGGTGTTGCCGTCGGTGGCGGGGAGCTCGAAGTCCGGTGCTTTTTCTCCTATATGGAGTGTGAATGACATGGTTCATCCTAACGGCGGGGCTTATTTAAATGGGGTCCGGGAACCTCCGGAGGCTATCTTTCGACGCTCTTCAGGAGCTCGTCGAACTCGTGGAGCCTAATGACCGTTCTCTCCTCGAGGAAGGCGTGGACGGAATCAAGTGCCATATAGGGGCGTAATCCAGCTAGGGACTCTAAAGCCTAGAAAACTAGCGGGTTTGCTTTTATTCTATCTAACCAGATAAATGTATTTGATTGAAGAAATCTTTACTCGGCCATGAAACATAATTCAATTATGTGGTGGGCGAGTCAGAGTTGACAAAGAACTCTGAAAAGAGTCTCGTCTGTGCCTGTGGCTCAAAAAACAGAGATAATGAGTTTAGACCCTGTAGCCTCTCTCCGTCCACATCTTGTCGTGATCAATGAACTCGAGGACAAAGTACTGCAGTGGCAGCTTGTCGTCACGGTTATAGATACCATGGACCTCTCCTTCCTTTGAGTAGATGAGCGCTCCAGGCTTCACATGATACTTTTCTTCGCCACATACCGCCTCTCCCGTTCCTCTTAAAACGTACATGACCTCTTCGGGGTTCTTATGCTCGGGGTTACCCGTGAGGGGCGCATGGGTTTGGATGTCAAGTGCATGCATTTTGAGCGCCCCCATGAGGGCGTGCTCCTCTTCGGTTATGAGCTGCTGATTTATGATGGTTGAGACGCTCGGCAACGCCTGGTAGAGGTTTCTGCTGCGAGACTTGGCCCACCTGAAATTCGGTCGATCCGTTTTGTAGATGGCGGTGACTATTCGGAGCTCCCCCTCCCCGTCGTGGGCTATCCTATGTTTATGGGGGTCACCGAACCTTGAGCTACCTGGCACGAATATCGCGGTCTCGGAGTGGACGAACTTTCCTCCTATCCTGGCACATCCTTGGACGATATAGTGCTGGAACTCGGCTCCCTGCTGATCAAAAACAACTTCACCATCCGTAAGGGTGTGGTGAAATACCGTCAAGCCTCCCGGAGATGACTGGCCTTCCGCCAGGAGAACCCTCCCAATTACCCCGGGTGATATTTCTTTCTCTTTTACGCTGTCAATATTAACGTGCATTATTCATCACAGAATCCTTTTATCCACCAATAAATACGCGGACATCGCTCGCTAAAAACGATATTATGCGCTCACGTTTTTTCATTGTACCCCATCTCGGTCCAGCTCTCGTCCTGTCTCGTGAACTCGAATGCAACATACTGAAGAGGAAGGTCTTTGCTAGTATTTTTTACTGCATGCGGAACGGCCTCTTCGGTGTACACCAAAGAACCGGGTCTCACCCTTACCCTATTGTCTCCGGACATTACCTCGCCCGTCCCCCTTAGAATATACGCAAACTCCTCAGGGTTTCGGTGTACCGGCAGAACGACGCCAGGCGCATGAGTCTGAACATCAAGAGAATGCATTCTAAGAGCCCCCATAAGCGCATGCTCCTCCTCCGTGAATATTTGTTGGGCAAACATGCCCCCGAGGCGGCCCTCGACTTGGCTCAGGTTCTTGATCCTAGTCTTGGCCCACCTGAAGTTTGGACGAGGCGTCTTATATATCACCGTAAGTATCCGCAGCTTTCCTTCCCCCGTATGGGCAAAGCCGTGTTTATGGGGCTCACCGAACCGGCTGCTGCCAGGGACGAAGACACCCGAATCGCCGTGCAGTAGGCGGCCCTTCATAAGGGCACACCCGGAGATGATATAATGCTGATATTCTACGCCATCCTCCACGAACATTATCTCCCCCCCGGTAAGGACGTGGTGTTTTACGGTCAGGTCACTAGTCTCTGTTTGCTCAGGTCGGAGTAAAGTCCTCTCCACAACTCCCTGAGTAATCTCCAATCCTTCGACATCGGCGATATTGATATGCATTTTCTAAATATCTGACGCAAATTGTTAAAATTGTTTCTCAGACCCACCGAGTTAAAACAATATACCAACCATAGTATTCACTTACTATGAGTGAATACACGGTTATTCGCGCCAAGCGCATGATTGACGGAACTGGAAATAAACCAGTTAATGATCCTGTGATTGTTGTCAAAGACAACCAAATACACCTCATAGACGAGGACGGTCAAGATGAAATACCGCAAGGTACCGGGGTCAGGGAGGTGAACCTAGGGGAACAGACAGTGCTCCCAGGTCTGGTGGACACACACATACACCTCACATTAGGGACTTATGGGGGATACAGCAAGATCAGCAGAGAGTCTGACTCCATCCACTTGATGGCTGGAGTATCAAACGTCAGAGCGGCCTTACGAGCAGGAATAACCACCATGATGGATGCAGGGGCCAGAAACCTAGTGGCCCAGAGCCTGAGGCAGGGAATCAAACTAGGAATAGTGGAGGGCCCAAGGCTTCTCGTCGCTGGTAGACCTCTCACCAGTACTGGCGGACATTTCCACTTCTGCAACGACAACGAGGCAAATGGAGTTGACCAGGTGGTCGCGAGGGTAGGGCAGTTCGTCAAGGAGGATGTGGACTTTGTCAAGATTATGGCATCAGGTGGAGGCTCAGTTAACATCGGATCCCTCGGAGGCCCAACGGCGAGCCAGGTCACCTTCAGCGAGGGAGAGATGCGTTCGGCGGTGGAAGCGTCTCACAGGTTAGGACGCGTGACAACAGCCCATTGTGAGGCGTATGACTCCGTGGGGAACGCGGCCCGGGCTGGCGTGGACATCCTCTGTCACTGTGGCTTCTTGACCCCGGATGGGTCCAGAGGATTCGACGAGGACGCCGTGAAAACCATGACCGAGAAGGGTCTTTACTATTGCCCCACTCTGCAGACCGGGTCTGATAGATATGATTCACTCGGGGCTATAACGAAAGAGGGGCAGGTGCTGGCTGATGACGAAGAAAGAGCTTGGGAGGAACTGAATTATAAGTTCCAAAGGAAATTCGAAAACCTCTCTAGGATGAGAAAAATGGGGGTTAAGGTTGTCGCGGGGTCAGACGCTACGGGACTCGGGAACTCGACGCGTCTGCTGAGGGCTATGGAGATGATGGTGGACGCAGGTATGTCACCTCTAGAAGTCATATCCTCGGCAACGGGTACCGCGGCAGAGGCATACAGGATGGGAGACATCTTTGGGACAATTAAAGTGGGGGTGAAAGCAGATATCATATCCGTGGAGGGCAACCCAGAAAAAGACATCAGCGATTTAAGGAAAATAAAGTTCTGTATGATAGATGGGATAATAACATTAGATTGAGAATATGTTAGAATTAAAATCATTTTCTTGTTTCTAGACTCTCTAGGGTAGGCTATGATTAGTATCGTGACAACACCCATGGTTCATCTACCAGAAATCCCGTGTTTTACGCAAGAAATTCTTGTCGATGAGGGCCTGCACGCGCATAATCGATCAAGCGCACGAACATTGACATAGCATTCAGATCTTGCGCTCTACTTTCCCTCCTATACAATTATCGTCGCTTATCAATTGACAAAGAACTCTCGATTTCTTCGCTGAATCTTTATTTGTTCGGGTTCTCATAGATTCTTGGGCGTAGTCTAGTAAGTCTTCTACTAGATCGGGTTCCTAATCTGCTAATATTTGTCGGGGTCTTTCCCATTAAAGTCTGTTTGAAATCGATGTGTTATGTCAATCATTTTTCATCACTTCGATACCAAGCAATGGGTCGGCTATATCATAGAGTTGAGGGGATGTGAGGATAAAATCATCGATTATGTTTCAATTTTACTAGTAAATCTGGGTGGGAATCCAACCCCCCGCACTTTGGGATAAACCCTCCTACCTTCGTTTCCTGAAGGCAGAGTTCCCTGAAGGAGTGGGTCCCACATAATCAAGATCTAGTTCGATACATTCGAGACCATTGAAGAGGACAGTGGTAAGGGACCCATGCTTGTCATTGAGATGGTGATGACCGCAGCTCAAAAAAAAGCCAAACCCGGAGGCTTTATCCAGGGTGATGAAGGCTACACTTTCCTCGGGACTGCTGACGTTCAAGGCAGGCCTCTATGACAACTGCATCCATTTGCATTCACCACTAAGCATAAATGACGATCTCCTCGAGAAGGGTCTCGACATCCTGGAGAAGACCCTTAAAAAAACCTGACAACGGTACACGTGATTGCGTGTCGGTCATATGGTGATTAGCTCTTTATGATAGTTAGTGAAAGGGAGTCCTCCCTCTTCAGTGACCATCACGACGTCCTCTACCCTAACCGACCAGCTGTTTGGAAGCCGGATGCTGGGCTCCACAGTGAATGTCATCCCGGTCTGGAGCATCGTGTCGTCGGGGATGTAGAGAAAAGGTGGCTCGTGCACGGTGACCCCTATCCCATGTCCTAGTCTGTGGCCGAAGCACTCGCCGTATCCCCTGTCTGTGATGAGGCCCCGGGCTATCCTATCCAGCCCCTGCGCTGTTATCGTATCACTCACCATCACCTGTATGGCTGCAGCCTGTGCATCCATCACGGCATTATGGATCTCCTTTACCTTTGCCGGGGGATCCCCCACGTAGACCGTCCTCCCGAAGTCGGAGCAGTAACCTTGGTAGACTCCACCAAAGTCAAACGTGATAGTATCTCCCTCATGCAGGCTCCTAGATGTCGACCGAGACGCGTGAAGCCTCCTAGGTCTCTTGGGGCTGCTGAACCTCACCCCGGTAACGAAGGAGGTTTGATCTGAGTTGTGTTTGGTGAACTGGTAGTCCACCTCATGGGCCACCTCCTCCTCCTTCAGACCCACCTTGAGGTGATTTACTACCTCGCCATATACCTTATCAGTAATCTCGCCCACCTTTTTCATAAGGGCGATCTCGTTTTTGTCCTTAATCATCTTCATTGGATCGATGATCTCCGAAGCAAGTCTCAAGCCTGATCGCGGGAGATTTTTCTGAATTAGAAGCCCTCCCTGAGCCCAGGCTCGCTCGTCAACCATGACATCGCCCTTAACATCGAATCCCTTGAGGACCTCCTCTAGGACCTTCTCCGGGGTCTCAGACTCATCAATGATCCTCAATTCATTGATCCAGGGTTTTCCCTTGGCCTCGTATACCCATGCTGCGCTACCCATCCGGGGTCCCACTAGGACGAAGCCCTCCTCAGCCCCTACGTAAGCACCCTGAATATAGTCCCCATAGGTGTTATGATCAGTCATCTCAGGCCCTCGCCTCCGAATACCAGCCAAGTACCATAGCTTAGCTCCCCGGCGGAGGTACATCAAATCAACGCCCATTTTCCGCATCTCCTCTCTTGCTCGACTCAGCCTTCCTTCAAAATCCATGATGATTAAAGATAGATAGCCTTTGATCCTTAAAGAAATCGTCGAAGCAGACAACTTCGGAGAAATATGAATGCCACCTATTTATCCGCCGGGAATAAACAGATTTTTACATACCTTGATAAACTGCTGTTTGTTTCTTCATCTTGGCGCTTGTTTTGAGTGGCTTCTTATCTCGTTTCAAGAAGGGCGATGGGGAAGACCTCAGACGTCTCCCCCCCGGGCAATCCCTCACTGAGAAGTTCCCCATCCTCCACTACGGATCAATCCCTAAAGTCAACCTATCAGATTGGGACTTTAGGGTTTTCGGTCTTGTTGAGGAGGAAGTCATCTTAACGTGGGAGGAGTTCAATGATCTCCCACAGAGGAAGACCATCCTGGACATACATTGTGTAACCTGGTGGTCAAAACTAGATACGGAGTGGGAGGGTGTCTTCATTAGGGACCTCGTCGAGGAGGGCATAATTAAGCCCAAACCCGAAGCCAAATTTGTCATCCAGCATTGTGAGCATAACTTCACTGAAAATCTTCCCATCGATCTAGTCATGGCTGACAACTTCCTCCTTGCTACCCATTATGCTGGGGAACCCCTCACTCCAGATCACGGATATCCTCTTAGGGGGGTTATCGGCTCTTTTCCAGACAGGAGTGAGGCGAAGACCACTTACCTCTGGAAGGGAGGAAAATGGCTCAGAGGGCTTGAGTTTAAGGATCGTGATCGCCCTGGTTTCTGGGAGAGGAACGGCTACCACAATGAAGCAGACCCCTGGACGGAGCAGAGGTATAGCCAGCGATTCTGATGCATAACTGGCGAGAGATATACATGTTTATTATATTCCGAGATTCAACGCGCGGGGGAATCGTACGATATTTTTAAAAATCACGGGTTAATGCAGTAAGGATCTAATTCGGAGTGTCCAAGGATGAGAGATAAAGCAGTCAACGAGATCTTCAAAACCGCCGAGGCCGAGGGCAGGGATTTCCTCTTCGAGCACGAGGCTAAGAACCTTTGTGTCCTTTATGGTCTCCCGGTAACCAAGATTACTGTCGGGGAGACCGAGGAAGACGTCGTTGATGCCGCCAAGAAACTCGGTTTTCCCGTGGTCCTCAAGATAGTATCTCCCCAGGTCATCCACAAATCTGATGTCGGTGGTGTCCTTATCGACATTAAGGACGAAATGGGGGTCAGACAGGGGTACAAGACTATCCTGAAGAATATCAAAGCTTACGTTCCAGAGGCTGAGATTACCGGTATCCTGATCCAAAAGATGGCCCCTTGGGGGACCGAGGTCATCGTCGGATCCACCAAGGACCCTACCTTCGGCACAACCCTGATGTTTGGGCTCGGAGGGATTTTCGTCGAGATCTTGAAAGACGTCAGCTTCAGGCTCGTTCCGATAGTCCGGTCAGACGCTGAGGAGATGGTGAAAAAGATCAAGGCTTACAAGATCCTCGAAGGGGTTCGGGGGAAGCCCCCCTCAGACACCAAGGTCATCGTCGAAATACTGCTGAAAACATCAGAGATGCTTGTTGATTGTCCCGAGATATCTGAACTGGATATGAATCCTGTTCTCGTCTATGAAGAGGGCGCTATGGTCGTGGATGCCCGGATCATCCTTTGATCGATAGTAGACCCCTGAAGTGTGTGTAAAGGCTCCACGCGTACGCGATGGCGAGATCCTGCCTTAACGCCATAAATCGATTGTGGAAATTGCTCACTAAGGATATAAAGGAATCATAGAATGTGTTCACGAAAAGATATGCTAAGCATAAACAAGCTGGCCTATGAGCTCATTAGGGAGATCCTGACCAACCCGGAGTACTATCGCGTGGGAGTCAAGATGCTGCCATCCGGGGCGACAGTTATAGATACTGGGATCAAGGCCCACGGGGGCTATGAGGCCGGTTTAATGACGACCAGGATAGCTATGGGGGGGGCTGGGACTGCAGAGCTCGGCTACGCTGATTTTGGGGGGCTCACTCTGCCCACGGTAGTCATCTCAACGGATCACCCTGCAGTGGCCCTATTTGGGGCCCAGCTTGCGGGTTGGCGGATAAAACCGGAAGGATACACCGCCGACGGTTCAGGACCCGCCCGGGCGCTTGCCTTGAAACCAAAGAAGGTGTTCAGGAAAATCGAATATCAAGACGAGGCGGACGTCGCAGTGATCGTCTTAGAAACAGAAGAAATGCCCCCGGACTCGGCTGCCTACTTCATTGCTGAGGCGTGTAAAGTGAAGCCCGAGAACGTCTATATGCTCCTCACGACAGGGACATCCATGGCGGGGATGGTCCAGATTTCAGGGAGAATCGTGGAGACGGGGCTCTTCAGGCTAGACCTTCTGGGCCTCGACCTCAAGAAGGTTCGGTATGGGGCGGGTTACGCCCCAATCATGCCAGTACATCCAGATAAGGGGAAGGCTATGGGGCGGGCCGAGGACGCCCTCACTTATGGAGGGGTAACCACCTATATAGTTGACGAGGAGGAGGAGGTTCTCAAGGAGATCGCGTTAAGCGCGCCCTCTAGCAACTGCAGCGACTACGGAAAGTCAAGCTATGAGATCTACAAAGCGGTCAACTTCGACTTCATCAAGATCGATCCGGCCCTCTTCGCGCCGGCTGTGGTGACCTTGACTAGTTCCAAGACTGGGTCCTCCTTCACATGTGGCAAGATCAACCATGAGATCATCAAGCGCTCCGTAGAGAGCTAGATCGCCCTTACGTGTTAGTACATTTTACTAATGAACTGGAGGCTAACTTGTTGAGAATATAGGGTGCATTGTAAGGTTGGCCTGTTCTAGGTGTGATTAAGCTTTTTCTGGGTATATGATTTAACTTTAGTTCTATAAGAAGGTTCATCCGTTTTGATGTCTCATTCAGAAAGTTTGCATGGTTCTCGAGGAGATCAAGTGGGGGGACCAAGTTCCCCATGATAGACAATAGATTTTTTTTAACATGACCTACGGGAACCCCTTGATGATGAGCGTGAGAGCTGGGATAAAGGCCTATATAGAACCGTTTCAGAGGGACTGGATTTCCATGTTTCAGACGAGGGAGTATGGGTTCCTTCAAGATAGCCGCGCGTTATCATGAACCTCCACGGGCCCCTTTAAGGTCCTCATCTTGGATGTGGGAAAATAGAAGTGTAGAGTTATGCCAGTGGAAAGAATATTTAGTCTAAAAAAAATAGTTAAAAACACCAGTATTACTCTAAAATACAAAAACCAATCCAGATATGGAAAACGGGCTTCTCTACAAGTTTAAGCGTCTTTCTTCTCGCAATACCTCTTATACCAGGTATCGACCGTCTCGTCGTTGACATAGTCTTTGTGATGTCGAAAGCCTCCCTTAAACCCGTGGGGGATATGGAGAAGCTCGTGGATCAAGATCCTAGCCTGATCCTCTGGAGATAGTCTATCAAATCGCTCCGCTATTATCTCGATAACGTATGAGGGCTCAAGACCAACAGCCTGCCAAACCTTGCTCCTGCCGTGGATCCTAGCAATAGTACTTTTCGCCTTAGAGCCTCTGCTTCTGACGCAATATATATTGCCCAAGTCAATGTGATCGAACCTAAGGAGGCCCACCATCTCCTCAATGCTCCTCTTTACATCAGGAGCAGGGAAGTAGTGGATCAATTAGAAACGTCCTCCATTCAGTATAAACTAGACTTGTCCTCTAATCAGATATAAGCCTCTAATGGCAGAACAGAAGGGGGATTTTTCACAGTACACCCTTCTCATACTGTAGACATAGGCGTACTCCTCTACCATAGCAGTCCTTACTTTGGAAAGTAGCTTCTCCAGATCCAACACCAAAGGGGGGATCCGCCTCCTAAAGTTGGCAGTCGCCCGTGTCCCCTTTATGTCTGCCTCCTTGAAAGTCCCCCTTTTCTTGCCATCAGGTTGTGGAGGTTTGTCCAATTTCACGATTAGTTTTTCTAAATAGAATATCTAAATTGAAGTTTTGTTACCGTTGAATTGACCGCCAGAATCTTTTCAGTAACTTTATTTGAACGTAAGAAAGAACGTTTGGGGAACATTGAGTTAAAAAGAAGATTATGGGCTACTTCTATTACAGTGATGATAGAATATTTAGAAGACTTAAATAAGAGCACTAGAGTGTGCGCGGAATATTTAATAAGTTATTTATCATGAAATTCATTGAGAATAAAGTTGATTTATAATACTTGATATGATTAGTAGGGCAGATCCAAAGAGAATAAAATAAGCCCCATCCCCAATAACTAGCCTTGATGCTGTTGTTACATGTATAGGAAGAAATGATGTAAAAAATATTAGTATTAATCCCATGATTAATGGAGCTAAATATTTCATTTTTAAGATGTCTGTTTTAATTAATCTTAATAACAACATTAATAATAGGATAATGCCAATAATAGTTGAATCAAATCTATAAAATAAATCAGCATCAACAACATCCCCCATTTCAATAATTAATTTAAAAGGAGAATAAGAAAAATTATACCATAAATCCCGAGACACTCTGATTTTAATAATATACCAGGGTAATCCACTTAAACCTATCAACACAAGTAATGCACCGATTAAATCTAACTTGTATTGTTTCAACGTAGGATAGATTAAAACGATTAAAGAAAAATAAATGCTTTTGTAGTTTAACCCAGTTTTCTTATGAGTTTTCCGGATTTCTTTCCAGTATGTATTGAGTTTTCCACAACTAATTGTCCATTAATAACCACGTGTTCAATGCCTATAGGATACCTTGCTACTCCTGAATAATCCACTTTTGTACCAACGGTATCTGGGTTAAAAAACACCAAATCCGCAAAGAACCCGGGCCTAATAACTCCTCTATCCTTGATCCCAAGCTTTGAGTGTGGCCTTGTACTAAATTTCATCACTGCTTCCTCCCAAGAAATAAGTTTTTTTTCTCGGACATATTCTCCAAGAATCTTTGGATAAGAACCATAAGCTCTGGGATGTCTATTGGGAACACCAATATTATCGACAAAGCCTGAATCAGTACCAATCATAGCTAACGGAGATTTTACTAATTTGTCAAGATCTTTCTCCCATACATTGAAAGCCACCACACCAAAGGGTTTGTCACTAGTAACAGTATATAAAAAAAAATCCAAAGGATCGGTATAACCTTTAATTCTTGATAACTCTGTGACTGTTTTACCCTGAAGTTCGGGTTCATCTGGGTAAATTGTGATTACGACATCATCCGTACTATCTATTGGTTCATAAGACCGTTTGTCCGGTCCAAGTTCAGTTCCTTTTCTTATTTCATCCTTTATTTTTTCACGGGTTTGAGAGTCATGTATCATTTTTTCTGCATCTTTCTTAGGCATATATAGCGGACTTGCCCATCTTGGTAATGGTATTCCACCACCCACACCACATGCTTCATAAGGAAAAAAATCACACGTAATATTGCAACCTTTGAGATTAGCCTGCATCATCATTCCCAGAGTATGTTTAATCAAGCCCCAATTAACTCGGCATTCGGCCCTGTGATGACCTATATGTGCGGAAACTCCTGATTCTTCAGTGATTTTCACTAGCTCAGAAACTGATTGTAAAACTTCATTAGCTTCACCACGCATGTGGGATGTATAAACGCCACCACTTTTCTCCACGACCTTGCATAACTCAATTAATTCCTCTGTTTCAGACCAAATACCAGGCCTATACATTAGACCAGATGAAAAACCTATGGCCCCTGCATCCATTGCAACTTCCAGTATTTCTGACATTTCATCTAACTCAGTTTTATTTGATGCATGAGCAGCGTATTCTCCCATAACATAAGCTCTTATGGAGTTGTGTCCAATTTGAGTGGCTATATTTGAACTAAATTTTGCACGTTCAATTGCATCCAGATATCCAGGAAAATCATCCCAATCAGGTTTATATCCACCACCTCTCAAAAGCCATCCTTTTTTAATATCATCGTCAAGCGGTGCAGGGCTTGAACCACAATTTCCAGTCAACACAAGTGTCACTCCTTGCATTATGAGGCTTTTCCCAAGTGGATTCGTAAATATAGAGATATCTGCATGAGTATGCATATCTACAAAACCTGGAGCGGCAAATAATCCGTTGCCATCAATGATTGTTTCAGACTCTTCAGATAATTGAGCCTTGGATACCTCAACAATTTTTTCTCCTTTTATCCCAATGTCTGCTCTAAAACTTGGGATACCGGTTCCATCGAGAATTTTCGAGTCTTTTATTATGAGGTCATACATGGTTAGATATATGTACCATTTGTCCTTAAGTATTTAATCTCTAAGCCAAAGAATTAATTTTCTGAAAAGATATAAAAATGAAAATAGAAGTATGGTAAGAAAGAGATTGATTACGACATCATTAAGGTTAATAGATGGAAACATGCTGATCCACTGATGCATTACATAAAAAAAGAATATTATCAACAACATTGATAAAATTGGTAAAATAAGGTATGTAAAAAGAAGAATTATAATTGCTAAATATTTCCTAGCTGAATCGGTTTGCATCAATTTTATGCTCCTGCAAATGGATACAGTTCTCCCAAGATAAAAAGCTCTGAAGATAGCTCCCGACCCACCAGGCACTTTTAACGAAATATTCAATCTAGTTTTTTGACCTCATGATACAGTTTATTTTTACAAATCTTAGATGATAACACGTAGAAACTCGAAAAACCAGTTATAGATGCAACATTAACAATCAAGGGATAAAAAAAAGAAAACGAGGAGGATTTATTAGGTTTCTTTTTTAAAGGCAAATTTTACGACAAGTCCGCCTATGACGGCTCCGGCCACTATACTAGCAATTAGTTGTATAGTGTCAGTTTGTTTCACTATGACTGTTTCTCCAGGTACTGTAACTGTTTCTCCAGGTACTTTGACTTCTTTTGTAACTGTTTTTGTAACTTCCGTTGGTGCCTCTAGCCAAGTGTACTTGTAGCCTGCCATTTCCATTTTTTCTTTAGCTGCTGGAATATCATATTTCCATTCCAAGTCGGGGTTGAAATAACCCTCCATTAACTTGGAATACCACTGCGATGTTCTTGATGCATGACCATTGTAGACACCCTCAACTATTCCTTCGTAATCAATGGCTTGGGCCATTGCTTGTCTTACGAATTTATTGTTCAGATTTGGGTGTTCTAAGTTAATGATTGCATAATTAGTTCCAGTAGGTGGATACTCTATCAATTTTACATCCGGATTTTTTTCAAGTGTCTCAAAGTTTTGAATCAAGGCAGTACGGTAAATTTGTTGGAATATACACTGGATTTCTCCAGCTTGTAAAGCTGCTATTCCTGTTGCTTTGTCAGGCATTACTCTGAATTTTATACTGTCTAGTTTAGGAGTCCCTCGCCAGTAACCATCAAATCGCTCGTATTGGATGTATTCATCATCAACCCATTTAGCAACTTTCCATGGTCCGGTACCAATAGGTTCCTTGTTGAACCCGTGTGTTTTAAGTTCAGATGGACTTACATCCCCCAAGATGTGCTCTGGAAGCATTACTCGTGTAGCCAGACGATATATGGCAGACGTATATATGTCGTTAAGCACCATTTCGAGGGTATGCTCATCTACCTTTCTTACTTCCTTTACATTCTTAGCAAAGAATCCATGTCCACTAAAACCTGCTTCA